>JAJTGK010000166.1 GCA_021297815.1 Planctomycetaceae bacterium | reverse complement strand
ATCGCCGTCGGCCGAAGGCCGACGGGTGCCCAGTCCGCAGGCACTGGGTCGCCCCGTACCACGATCTCGCGAGGGCGCGCGCGAAGCGCGGTCCCTTGGCCCCTTACCGCCAGTCGAGCCCCTCGTGCAGCCTGTTGAAGTTCTCGCTGCCTTCCGCGGTCACCGCCACCATGTCCTCGACGCGGACTCCGCCGATCCCGATCGCGTAGAGCCCGGGCTCGACCGTCACAACATCGCCCGAGACAAGCGCAGGTCCCTTCATCGCAAGAAGCGGCGGCTCGTGCACCTCGAGTCCGATGCCATGCCCCGTGCCGTGGCTGATCACCGCGACCCGCGGCTCCGCGGGCTGCCCCGCGCGGAACCCGTGCCGCGCAAGCCCCGCGAGCGTCGCCTCATGTACCGACTGACCCGTCACCCCTGCACGGATCGCCGCGATCGCCTCGCGCTTCGCGTCGACGACCGCCGCATGCATGCGCACGAGCTCGGGCTCGGGCACCCCGTGCACCACCGTGCGCGTCATGTCGCCGTTGTAGAGCGTGGACTTGCTGCGCGGAAAGATGTCGACGATCACGGGCTGCCCCGTGTGCAGCGCTCCATGGCCGTGGTCGTGGCAGTCGGCTCCCTGCGGCCCGCATGCGACGATCGAGTCGGGGTTCTCATAGCCCGCGCGCAGCAGATGGATGTCGATCATCGCGCGCAGCCGCTCGGCCGTCAGCGGTTCGCCCTCATGCACCAGCGAGCCATCGGTCGCGGCCTTCGCGCGCGCCACCGTGCCGCAGGCGAACTCCATCGCGCCTTCGGTCGCCCGCTGCGCCTCGCGCAGATGCGCGAGCTCCTCCGCATCCTTCGCGCGGCGCTCCAGCACGCCGAGCTCGACATCGCACTCGAGCGCGATGCCCGCCTGCATGATGAAGTGCGCGAAGATCAAGGGCAGCGAGCGGTCCGCGCGCACGCGCGTCACGCCCTCGCGCCGCAGGCACTCCGCCACCGACTGCGCGGTCGCCGTCTCGCGGTCGCCCGACAGCCCTCCCGCAGGCTCGAAGTCGGCAGGGCACTGCACTCGATCGGCGCGCGCGTGCCGCCTCGCCCGCTCCATCTCGATATCGCGGATCACAAGCAGCCGCTCGACGCCACCCGCACGCGGCAGCAGCACGAGCGCCGCAGGGTCGCCCACGCGGAATCGGATCGCACGGTAGAGGGACAGGTTCGTCGCGGGAATGCCCGCCATGACGGTCGCGGTGGTCATGGCGGCAATGTAGTCGGGGGCTAGCGCCTCGAGGGTTGCCCGACATAGCGCGCCTGGTCGGGAAACTCGCCGAGCCAGTGCACGCGCCGCTCCGCGCGGTCGAAAATCGCGCCCACGACGCGAAGGCGGCCTTCGCACACCGCCTCGGCCGCCTTCGCGCTCGAGGCGAGCAGCTCGCGGACCGCGTCGAAGGCACGCGCCTCCGACTGCTTCCACGCGAACTCGCTGCGCACGAAGCGCTCGCCGACCTCGGCCAGCACGACGACGATCGGCACCGCGAACTCGCCGAGGCCGAACTCGACCGCCGCGACCGCCTCGCGCACCCCCACCGCCTCGATGTCGACCGTCGCACTCGGCATGGGCTCGGGCGCACTCGCGGGCGCCGCGCTGCCCGCACGACCAAGCGGCTCGCTGCGCAGCACGCGCACGACATAGAGATCCTGCTGCGGCTGGTCGAACAGCTCGCCCATCGACAGGTCGATCGACTCGCACTGCCAGACGAGCGCGAACGGCCGCCCACCCGAGCTGCCGTCGGACGCAGCCGCCGGACCCACGACACCCCCGCCGCGCCGCGCGACGCAGCGGTGGTTCCCGGTGATCAGCGCGGCCAGCGCCGATGTGGAGTCCTGTGGTCTCTGCCGCATGATTTCTTCCCCAGGGACGACCGGGGGATGAAGAAGCATGCGCCAAAACGCCCCGTTCGGGCAGGGGGCATCCACCCCATTCAATCTTCAGAAGTGTTTGTGGAAACGAGATTTGCGAACGACGGCCCGCCCCGCCTCCGCATCGCCGAAAACGGCCCAACCGCTTCCCCGCAAGGGTTTTACGGACAAACTCCTCCGAGATTGCCCCCGCCCCGCCCCGCTCAGGTCCGCGTGAGCTTGCGGTACTTCATGCGATGCGGCTGCGCGGCCTCGTCGCCGAGGCGCTTGCGGCGCTCCTCCTCGTAGCTCGCCCAGTTGCCGTGATGGAAGTGGATCTTCGCATCGCCCTCGAACGCGATGATGTGCGTCGCAAGCCGGTCGAGGAACCAGCGGTCGTGGCTGATGATCACCGCGGTGCCCGCGAAGTTCTCGAGCGCCTCCTCGAGGCCGCGCATCACATTCACATCGAGGTCGTTCGTCGGCTCGTCGAGCAGGATGACATTGGCGTGGCTCTTCAGGAGCCGCGCGAGGTGCACGCGGTTGCGCTCGCCGCCTGAAAGGGTGTCGACGGTCTTCTGCTGATCGACGCCGCTGAATCCGAACCGCGCCACATAGGCACGGCTGTTCACCTTGGCGTTGCCGAGCCTGATCTCCTCGCTGCCCTCCGAGATCGCCTCCCATACATTCTTGCCCGAAGGCAGCGAATCGCGCGTCTGCTCGACATACGCAAGCTTCACCGTATCGCCGACCTTGAACGAGCCGCCATCGGGCTTCTCGAGCCCGACGATCATCTTGAACAGCGTGGTCTTGCCCGCGCCGTTCGGCCCGATGATGCCGACGATCGCCCCAGGCGGAATCGAGAACTCCACATTCTCGAGGAGCAGCGTGTCGCCGAAGGCCTTCGAGAGCTGCTTCGCCTCGATGACGAGGTTGCCAAGCCGCGGGCCAGGCGGGATGTAGATCTCGATCTCCTTCGCGCGCTTCTCGCTGTCCTCGCTCAGCAGCTTCTCGTACGCCGCCACGCGCGCCTTCGACTTCGCCTGTCGGCCCTTCGGGTTCTGGCGCACCCAGTCGAGCTCGCGCGCGAGGGTCTTCTGCCGCACCGACTCCTGCTTCTCCTCGACCGCGAGACGCTTGTGCTTCTGCTCGAGCCAGCCCGTGTAGTTGCCCTTGTACGGAATGCCGATGCCGCGGTCGAGCTCGAGGATCCAGCCTGCGACATTGTCGAGGAAGTAGCGGTCGTGCGTGACCGCGATGACGGTGCCCGGGTAGCGCGCGAGGTACTGCTCGAGCCAGTAGACGCTCTCGGGGTCGAGGTGGTTGGTGGGCTCGTCGAGGAGCAGGACATCGGGCTTCGAGAGGAGCAGCCGGCAGAGCGCGACGCGGCGGCGTTCGCCGCCCGAGAGCTTGTCGCAGGTCGCGTCCTTCGGCGGGCAGCGCAGCGCGTCCATCGCCATATCGAGCTGGCTGTCGAGCGTCCACGCGTCGATGAGGTCGAGCTTCTCCTGCAGGTCGCCGACGCGCGCGAGCGTGCGCTCCATGTCGTCGGAGGTGATGTTCGGGTCGCAGAGCTTCTCGTTGAGGCGGTCGAACTCCTCGAGCAGCTTCGTCACCTCGGTGCAGCCCTCGCGGATGACCTCCTCGACAGAGCGACTCTCGTGCTTCAGCGGCTCCTGCTCGAGGTACCCGACGCGGAACCCAGGCGCGGCCTCGACCTTGCCCTCGAACTCCTTGTCGACGCCCGCGAGGATCTTGAGCAGCGTCGACTTGCCCGAGCCGTTGAGGCCGAGCACGCCGATCTTGGCGCCGTAGAAGTAGGACAGGTAGATGTCCTTCAGGATCTGCTTCTGGTTGATCGTCTTCGAGACGCCGAGCATCGAGTAGATGACGCGCTGCGTGTCGGTGGAGTTGTTGCTCATGAGGTCGCCGCTGCCCTTCCGTCGTGGTGGATTGCGAGAGAGGAATCCTACGGAGCGCCCGCGCGCTTTTGCGGAGAATCACGGGGTTCCCGCGCGCAGCGCCATGCGACTTGCCTTTCGGCGCGCGGTTTGATATCCTGACAACCTGCGGGGTAGAGCAGTTGGTAGCTCGTCGGGCTCATAACCCGGAGGTCGCAGGTTCAAGTCCTGTCCCCGCTACTTCAAGACAAACCCCGGCCGCGAGGCCGGGGTTTTCTCTTTCCGTCGGAGGCGGAAAGAGCGCGACCATGCGGTTGCGGACAGCAGCCCTCGCCAAACGCACGAGAGACGCGTCCTCCTGATCTCAAATCACGAGGGCGCGTCTTGCGCTTTCGACGCAGCG
>JAJTGK010000046.1 GCA_021297815.1 Planctomycetaceae bacterium | reverse complement strand
GACGCCGACAGCAGCGTGGCGATGCACGCCGTCGCCGCCACGCTCGTGCGCGAACCGATGATCGACCGACCCATGGACCGTGCCTGGCTGCGCATGTGGGTTCCTTCCGTGCCGATGCGATTCACGGTACCTCAGTCGGTGTGAAAGTCGTCATCGCGGGGGCGTTCTCGATCGCATTTCAGGGAGCCCTGCGCGCACGCCACGGGCGCGCAGGGCCGCGGAAGGAGCGGGTCCGCATGCGCGGGATTCCCGAGTTTCGAGTCGGCGCCGTCAAAGTGGGGGCGAGGGTTCCTGGGCGGCTGGCGCGCAAACGGGTGCCGAACCGCCTCCGAGGGCGATTTCTGATGCCTTTCGACGGTTTCCGCCCCCTCTCCTTGGCGCGGGGCGGCGTTTCGGGCATCGTCTGGGGATGCACACGCACCACCTCGTCCGCCGCGCCGTCGCGGCCGTTCTTTGCCTCGTCGCTGCGGGCCCTGCGATCGCCGACTACTCGGCCGACCCGAATGCTCCGCTCGCGATCCGTGCGACGGGCAGCGACGATGTGCAGCCCAAGGTGGCCGCCGCCCCTGGTGGTGGCTCGTATGTGAGCTACTTCTCGGGGACGGGGTACGATGTGATGCTCACGCGTCTCGACCCCGCGGGCAACGCGGTGTGGAAGCCTGCGGGGCTGCTCGTCGAAGACCGCGGAAACTCCTCGACCACCGACTATGGACTTGCAAGCGATGCCGCGGGCAACGCCTACCTCGCCTACGAGGTCGGCACCGCGATCATCTGCTCTTCGATCGCACCCGATGGATCGATCCGTTGGCGCAAGACGGTGAGCTTCGCGGCGGGTGGAAGCGTGGGCCGCGTCACGGTCGCGAGCGACGGCTTCATCTGGGTCGCGTTCATCGAAGGCTCGGCGACGCGCGTCCAGCGCCTCGATGCGGATGGCAACGCCAGCTTCCCGACGGGCGTGCAGCTTGCGGAGTCGGGCGCGAGCATGTTCTCCGCCGACATCCAGCCCTCGGTCGACGGCGCGGTCATCGTGTCGTGCGTGCGGTACACGACCTTCACGGGCGCCAAGATCCTTCGCGCGCATCGTGTCAACTCGGACGGCAGCAAGCCGTGGGCCGCGGTCGGCACGAGCGTGTTCACGACGGGGTCGCTGCAGTTCGGCAACTTCCCGCCGTTCATTCCCGATGGGGCAGGCGGCGCGTACTTCTGCTGGTACACCTCGAGCCCGCTCCAGTGCTTCGCGCAGCGCGTGAACGCCGCGGGCGCGGTGCAGTACGGCACGAGCGGCGTGGCGGTGGCCTCGACCTCGACCACCGAGCGCGTGTCGCCCACGATGACGCGCGGCGCCGACGGCCGCCTGTATGTGTTCTGGTCGCAGCACACGCCGAACTCGTCGATCTACGGCACCTTCGCGCAGTGCTTCGACGGCGGCGTGCGGCAGTGGGGCGACAACGGCACCGCGGTGGCGCCGCTCGCCACGACCTACTCGCGCACCTGGGCCACAGGCACGCGCCTGAACGGCGGAATCGCGTGCTTCTACGACGATTCGCCGAGCGCCACGCAGGACAACATCCGCTGCGGCATCCTTTCGCCGAAGGGCACCGTCACGCAGACGGTCGATGTCGCGGTGAACTCGAGCGTGAAGTACCGCCTGGTGTCGGCCGATGGCGTGTCGAACGGCGCGCTGCTCTTCTGGCAGGGCGGCGCTTCGGCGGGTGCGAGCGATGTGTACGGCGCTCGGCTCAATGCAGATGGCACGCTCGGCGCGCCGCCTTCGGGCAACCCCGCCGACCTCAACGGCGACGGCGTGGTGAACGCGGCCGATCTCTCGACGCTGCTTGGCCAGTGGGGCTCCGCGGGAAGCGCCGACCTCAACGGGGACGGCATCGTGGGCGCGCCCGATCTCTCGATCCTGCTCGGCGCGTGGACATCCTGACGGCTATCGCGAGATGCCACGGCCTTCGCGCGCGCGGCGGAAGCTCGACGGCAGCAGGTAGCTGCGCCCTTCGAACGCGAGCACGGTGCCTGTGATCACGATGCTCGGCGCACCGTCGCTTTCGCGTGCGGTGCGTTCGAGCGTCTCGAGCAGCATGCAGGGCAAGAGCTCGAGCGAGGCGTCGCCCGTTCCTGTCGCCTGCTCGGGCACGAAACGCCACGAGCCCGATTGCGGGTCGCGAAGCAGCTGGCCGCGGCGCTGCGCGATGCGCGTACCTGAAGCGATCGGCGCAGGGTCGCGCTTCGAGCCCTCGCGCTCGGCCAGCGGTTCGGGCGCGCGCGGCGCGGGCACTCGACCGACGCGGTCCTCGAGGCGGCGCTCGATCTCGTCGACGGCGGCGTCGTCGGCATCGGCTGCGGGCGGGACGAACTTGGATTCGCCGTTCGGCGCCGTGGTGGGCTTGGCTTCCTTTGGCGTCGCATCGGGCGCGGTGTCGAAGCGCACGATGGGAGGCGCGAGCTCGGGGAGCAGGAAGTTGCGACCCTTGTAGATGAACACGCGCCCCGTCATCTCGAACTGCACGGGGGATGGCGCGACTCGCAGGGTGCGCAGCATGTCCTCGAGCACGGGCGAGGCGAGGAGGACGAACTCGCGTCGAAGGCCGCCTGCCTCGCGCGCGGTCGGACGGAACAGCCAGACCTTTTCGTCAGGGTCCTGCGCGAGGTCGCCCTCGACGCGGGCGATCACCGAGCCTTCGCGGAGCAGCGGCAGTCGGTAGCCGCCGAGGTCTGTCGCAGGCGCTGCAGGTGCAGGCTTGCCGTCCTGGGCGAGCGCTGGTGCCGAGAACGATGTCGCGGACAGCGCGAGGATGAGTGACGCCAGAGTGCGCATGCGTGAGTTTCGGCAGTTTCGTCGGGGTTGCGCCACGCTTCAAGTGCGCCATGCGCGGAAGCGGGGTGGTGACCTGCCCATGAGGTCGATGTGGAGCGGCAGGTCCTGCAACGGTTGCACGCGAACTCGCCCCCACGCGTTGACGGACGGGGGAAACGGTGCGAAGATGTCCACCCTCGGTCGCGTACCCAATTGGCCTAAGGGAACGGATTGCAAATCCGTGATTCGTGGGTTCAAATCCCACCGCGACCTCTGACGAACCCCGCCCGCAGGCGGGGTTTGTCTTTTCGCCTCGCGGCGGGATTGGGGCTCGCTTCGCTTGCGGGGGGTTGGCGAAGTCCGAAGGCTTGGTGGGAGATCCGCCGCAACCGCCGCCGGCCTGTGGCCGGCGGGTGCCCAGTGCGGAGCCACTGGGTCGCCCCGTTTCAGAGTCTCGCGAGGGCGCGCGCGCGGAGCGCGCGGTCCGTGAGCGTGTCGACCCCGTGGACCGTCGGGCTTCGCCCGACGCATCGAGCCGAGACTGTGAGATCCTGCGACCCAGTGCCTGCGGACTGGGCACCCGCCGCGCAGGGCGCGGCGGCATCGTGCCGAGTTCGGAGGACTGGTGTGAAACCCACGACCATCGTCGTCGTCTGCGGCATCACGCCACGATCAGGGCATGTCACAAACTCGCCCGATGCGTCGGCGCGTGGAACTCAACAACGAAGCTGCGTCAGCGGAAGAGCGGCGGGCGCGGCGGGTCGACGGGCGAGCCGCCTGGGTTGCGGCCACCACCGGGGTTGCCGAAGCCGGGTGCGCTCGGCGGATCGATGGGACTGCCGCCGGGGTTGCGGCCGCGGCCAGGCGTGCCGAAACCAGGCGCGCTCGGCGGAGCGATCGGCGCACCGCCCGGGTTGCGCCCAGGATTCGTTCCGAAGCCAGGTGCTGAGGGCGGCGCGATGGGCGCGCCGGGGTCGCGTCGGCCACGGCCCGTACCGAATCCAGGGGCGCTCGGGGGCGCGATCGGTGCTCCAGGGTCGCGGCGACCAGGAGTCGTTCCGAAACCAGGCGCCGTTGGCGGCGCGATGGGCGCGCCTGGCTCACGGCGACCTGGCGTTGTTCCAAACCCAGGCGCGCTCGGCGGCGCGATCGGGGCATCGCTCGGAGAGCGGCGGCCGCGATGCTGCGACGGCCCGCTCGGAAGCGTCGGGCTGGCAGGGGTCGGCTCGGTATCACGCCCCGGCATTACGCCAGGGTCCACAGGGCGGTCGCTGGGAATCGGGTCACCCGGCACGGGCTGCCCGGGCGCAACGCCTGGCGCGACCTGCGCCATCGCCACGCCGACGAAGGCCGACGCCAGCACCGCCGCAACACAGTTCGGGTAGCGAATCGATCGGGTCGGGTTCATGTCGTGGCGCATGGCGGCTCCTCGGGTCGTAGACGGGACTGCAGGTGTGGTACGCGAGCATCGGGCCGCTATGGCGCAAAGGGAAGAAAAAAGGCCGAAATTCCCAACGAGTTCCCGCGCAAACCCGCTCAGGACCCTGCAGAAGTCGCCACTGCGCGCCTCCGAAGCCACCAGAACACGGTCAGCGCCATCATCCCGCACAGCGCAGCGAGCACCAGAAACACCGAGTTCGACGCCATGCCGCCCTTGCGCAGCACGAGGAAGAGCCCGCTTCCCACTGCGCCCATCACGAAGCTCAGCCCGTTCGCAGTACCAAGAACGCGCCCGCGCATGTCGTCGGGCGCGAGCGACTGCAGCATCGACTGCAACGGAATGATGTAGAAGCCCGCCACCAGCCCGACCATGCAGAGGAGCAGGGCGGTGACCGCATAGGACGGCGGCGCCACGCCGAGCATGCCGAAGCTCGCCGCAAGCCCGACCGCTCCACCTGTCACGAACATGCCCCGCCGCGAGGGCGCATCGAGGTACGCGGCCGTCACGCACCCAAGCCCGATCGACACCGCGAGCCCCGCCATCAGGTACGAGGTCCGCTCGTCGTCGACCGAGAGGTAGGTCGAGTAGTCGGGCAGGATGAGCAGCACCACCGCCGCGACGAAGTAGAAGAAGGTCCACGCGCCTGCCACCGCAAGGAGCGGCGTGCGCGCCATCTCGCGCATGGTCGCGATGTAGGTCGAGAACGGGTTGAGGTCGACGGGCAGGCCAGGGCATTGTGGCCGCAGCTTGGGCAGCGTGAGGCAGGTCAGGAATCCAAGCACCACGAACACCGCCATCGCGATGCCGGGCAGCCACGCCGAATCGCCCGACGGCGCGCCGCCTGCGAAGCCGTCCTTCCATCGCTTGGCCACGATGCCCGCGACGATCATGCCCGTGATCACCGCGACATTCGTCGCCATGTTGATGATGCCGTTCGCGCGCGCGAGCTGCCGCGGCTCGACGAGCTCGGCGATCATGCCGTACTTCACGGGGCCGAAGAACGCGCTCACGATCGCGAAGGCCACGAGCGCCGCCAGCGCGCCCGATGCCGAGCCGCGCGCGAACTCATACGCGCAGAACGCGCACACCGCGAGCGACACCGCCTTCAGCACCACCGTCATCCGCGACTTCGAGCTGCGGTCGGCGATGCGCCCGCCGAACGCGCTGAGCAGGATGAACGGCACGGTGAACGCGATGCCGACCACGCCGTTGCCGCCCTCGCCGAACGCCGTCTCCCACGGGCCGCCGACCGCGACCGCGAACGAGATGACGCCCTTGATGATGTTGTCGCTCGCCGCCTCGAAGAACTGCGTGGCGAGGAGCGACAGGAACCCGCGGTTCCACATGCCGCGCGGAGCGTGATCGGCGCCCGCGCTCAACGGTCGACCTCGGGCGCGCGCGGCGCATCGGGGCGCTCGACGCGCGCGTCGGGGCGGCCCTTGCCTGGCGTCCACGGCAGCGCGGGCACGGTGTACGCGCGCACGACCGTCTCTGGCTTGACGGGTCGCCCCGTCGCGATGTCGGCAAGCTCGCCGTCGGCGATGCGCAGGATCGCCTCCGCGCCCTCGACCGCATGGCCGAACGCGCAGTACTGCCCGTCGAGCCGCGCGGTCGCCTCGCGCGAAAGGCACACGAACCACTGGCTTCCCGCGCTGTCGGGCCAGTCGTTGCGCGCCATGGAGATGACGCCGAACTCATGCGCGAGCCGCGACGGCTCGAGCGCGATGTCGTAGCCGGGTCCGCCGTCGCCCGTGCCCGTCGGGTCGCCGCCTTGGATCACGAACGGCTTGCCGTTGCGGTCGGCGGGCACGATGCGGTGCACGACGGTGCCGTCGTACAGGCCCGCCTCGGCAAGCTCGATGAAGTTGCGCGCGGTGTTCGGCGCCTCGTCGTGCCGCATCGCGAAGCGCATGCGGCCCACGGTCGTCTCGAACACCACATCGCGGTCGCGCGCGAGGCGGAAGCCCGAGAGTGGCGTCGGATCGGGCTTCGGCCACGCCTCCTTCAGCTTCGCGTGCGCCTCGTTCGACGGGTCGAGCAGCTCGCTCCCCCAGCCGACGACGCGGGTGTACTCGGTCTTCCCATCGGGACGCAGGTCGCGCGCGGTGCGGATCGTGGGGCGCGAAAGCAGCGGCACGACCACGAGCGGCGCGCCTTCGGGCACGCCGCCGACGACCGCCTGCACGCGCAGTGCGCGCGTCGCGCCGCGGATCGCGGGGAAGAGCGCGGCGAGGTCGACATCGCCCGCCGCGGCGGTCGCGCGGCCGAGTTCGACGGCGTCGCGGTCGAGCAGCACCAGTTCGCACGGCGCCTCGACGCCCGCGAGCACGGCGACGATCGCGCCCTCGGGCTTCGCGATCGGGGACTTCGGGCTGAGATCGGCCGCGGCGAGCGCGGAGGTGGCGACGAGGAGCGTGGCGGGTGCGGCGAGCATGGCGGTAGGCCTGCATTATGACGGCTTCCGCCACTACCATCCGCCCATGGCCGCCGCCGCCGACCCGAAGACCGCGAAGATCGTCTCGTCGACCCTCAAGGTCGGCCTCGAGATCCACATCGAGCTCGCCACCCGCACGAAGATGTTCACGCGCGTGCCGAACGCCGCGCACCCGTCGCACTACGACGAGGAGCCGAACACCCTGATCGACCCCGTGGTCTGCGCGCTGCCCGGCGCGCTGCCCGTGATGAACAAGGCCGCGGTCGAGATGTCGATGATGGTCGGCCTCGCCCTCGGCTGCTCGATCGCGCGCTACTCGAAGTGGGACCGCAAGAACTACTACTACCCCGACCTGCCGAAGGGCTACCAGATCTCGCAGTACGACTTCCCTCTCTGCCACGACGGCCGCGTCGAGATCCCCGCGGCGGCGGGCGGCGTGCGCGAGATCGGCATCATCCGCGCGCACCTCGAGGAGGACACGGGCAAGCTCGGCCACGAGCTCCCTGGCGGCTTCCACTACGCGGGCTCGCTCGTCGACCTGAACCGCGCGGGCACGCCGCTTCTCGAGGTGGTGACCGCGCCCGACTTCGACTGCGCCGACGATGTGGTGACCTTCGCCGAGGAGCTTCGCAACATCTGCCGCTTCCTCGGCGTGACCGAGGGCATCATGCAGAAGGGCCACATGCGCTTCGAGCCGAACATCAACATGGTGCTCGAGCTCGACGACGGCTCGGTGGTGAAGACGCCCGTCGTCGAGGTGAAGAACCTGAACAGCTTCCGCGCCGTGAAGGGCGCGATCGAGCACGAGATGGTGCGGCAGGTCGAGGAGTGGCGCGCGACGGGCCGCGTCATGGGCCGAGGCATGAAGTCGACGCGCGGCTGGGACGATGTCGCGATGAAGACGGTGCTGCAGCGCGAGAAGGAAGACGCGCACGACTACCGCTACTTCCCCGAGCCCGACCTCGTTCCCGTCGAGGTGAGCGACGCGTGGCTCGCCGAGATGCAGTCGCGGCTGCCCGAGCTGCCGCTGGCGCGCCGCGCGCGGTACGCGACGAGCTACGGCCTGAGCGAGATCGACGCGCTCAACATCGTCGGCGAGCGCGACACCTGCTTCTTCTTCGAGGCGACGGTGGCCGCCGCGCTCGGCACGGCTGCGTTCAAGGCCGAGAAGGACGCGGGGTACGCCGCGGGCAAGCTCCTTCTCAACATCGGCGCCAAGCACGCGAACGAGCGCGGCGCGGGCGTGCACGCGATCGGCATCTCGGCGGCGCAGGTCGCGGGAATCCTCGCGCTGCGCGAGCAGGGCGCCATCGGTCCGCAGTCGGTCGACCCGCTCTTCGGTGCGCTCTGCGGCGACGCGGGCGACGCGAAGTCGGTCGCCGAGCGCCTGGGTTTCATCGTCGTGCGCGACGAGGGGCAGCTGAACGCGTGGGTCGACGCCGCGATCGCCGCGAACGAGCAGGCCGCCGCCGATGTGCGCGCCGGCAAGGGTGCCGCGATCGGCCGCATCGTGGGCGCCGTGATGAAGCTGTCGGGCGGCAAGGTCGATGCGAAGAGCGTGAACGACGCGATCCGGTCGCGTCTCGGCGTGTGACGGAACCTGCGGAGCCCGCGATGCATTCGATGCATGAAGACCGCATTCACGAGGACATCGAGAAGGTGCTCGTTCCGAGCGCCGCGATCGCCGAGCGCGTGCGCGCGCTCGCGCAGTCGATCGGCGAGGACTACTCCCACGCCGACGGCCGCCTGACCGTGGTGCCCGTGATGACGGGAAGCCTGCTGTTCGCGGCCGACCTCGTGCGCGCGCTGCCGCAGCGGCGGCTGCGAATCCAGCTCACGACCGTGTCGAGCTACGGCGGCAAGGCGACCGCGACGCGCGGCAGCGCGATCGTGGGCGCGCTGCCCAAGCACCTCGAGGGGCACCATGTGCTGATCGTCGACGACATCCTCGACTCGGGCGGCACGCTGCGCCTCCTTCGGCAGGAGTTCGAGTCGCGCGGCGCGGCCAGCGTGCGCGCGTGCGTGCTGCTCCGCAAGAAGATCCCGAGCGCGCTCGGCACGCCCTGCGAGTATGTGGGCTTCGACATCGGCGACGAGTTCGTCGTCGGCTACGGCCTCGACTACGACGACCTCTACCGAAACCTGCCGTATGTCGGCACGCTGCGCCAGGAGGCGCGATGACGGGCGACCTGCCCGCCGACGCGGTGCCCGCGGCCGCGCCCGCGGCGACGGCGGTGGCCGTGCCCGCGGCGGTGCAGTCGGCGCTTGCGCCTGGCGAGATCGTCATCCTCAGCCTGAAGCCGAGCCTGCTCTACATCCCGCTGAGTTCGCTCGGCACGCTGCTCGCGAGCGCCGTCATCGCGGGCCTCATCAGCTTCAGCGCGCAGTTCCCGCAAAGCCCGTGGGGCAGGGGCGACGCGGTGTTCGTGGGCGCGACGGTCGCGGGGCTGCGGCTCGTCTGGGCCGCGATCGACCGCTCGTTCCACGCGTATGTTCTCACCGATCGCCGTGTGATCGCGCGCCGCGGCGTGCTGCGCACGGTGCTCTACGAATCGCCGCTCTCGCGCATCCAGAACACGATCGTGGTGCAGAGCCTGCGCGAGCGTGTGTTCGGCCTCGGCACGCTTGGCTTCGCCACCGCGGGGCGCAGCACCTTCGATGCGTTCTGGGAGATGCTGCCGAAGCCGTTCGTGGTGCACCGCACGGTGCTCGACGCGATCGAGCGCTACGCGCGCCGCGGCGGCGGCGTGGCGGGGCAGTAAGCAGCTGCGCGCGCGGAATCAGCCGCGCCCGCTCCACGGCGCACGCGCCCGCGGATTCTCGATGCTGCGACCGACCTCGCCGAGCAGTTGCTTCGTGAGGTCGTTCAGTTCCTTCGGCGGCACGATCTGCACGACGACATACAGGTCGCCTGCGGGGCGGCCGTTCGTGCCGGGCACACCCTTGCCCGAGATGCGGATCTTGCGGCCGCTTGGCGTGCCCGCGGGGATCTTGAGCGACAGCGTCCCGCCCGCGGGAATCGGCGCGTCGACGGTCGCACCCAGCGTGGCCTCGACGATCGAGACGGGCAGGTCGTAGGTGAGGTCGCGTTCCTCGCGACGAAGCCACGGGTGCGCGGCGATGGTGATGCGCACGACGAGGTCCATGCGCCCCACGACCGACACGAGCTCGCCGTCCTCGACCCCCGCAGGGATCTCGGCCTCGACGCGCTCGCCGTTCACGGTGACGGGCCAGCGTCCACCGCGCAGCGCCATGTCGAAGGGAATCGTGACATCGACCTCGGAGCGCTCGCGCGCCCGCGCACGCTGCCCGCGGGCCGCCCGCGCGCCGCGGCCGCCCGACTGGCCGAAGATGTCGCCGAAGATCGACTCGAAGCTCGCGGCGTCGGCGCCGCTCCATTGGCTCCCGTCGCGCGTCTGCTGCGCACGCCACGCGCCGAAGGGGTCGGCGCCCGCCTGCGCGCCCGACGAGCCGAACGACTCGGGCGAGCCGCCGATGCGGATGTACTCGTCGTACTGCCGGCGCTTCTCGGTGTCGGACAGCACCTCGTAGGCGGCCTGGATCTCGTTGAAGCGCGCGGCGGCGTCGGGTGCCTTGTTGCGGTCGGGGTGGAACTCGAGCGCGAGCTTGCGGTGCGCACGCTTGATCTCGTCCGCCGTTGCGGAACGGCTGACACCCAGGATGTCGTAGTAGTCGCGCGCGGGCATCGGAGCCCGCGAGTATAGGTCGGAGCGGCGCAGCCGACGGCGGGCGAACGCGTAGGATGGCGCCCGATGAGCTGCGAGACCCGCCCCTCGGCCACCAAGGCGATCTCCCTTCCCGTGCTCGGCGCGGCCGATGCCGACGGCCATGCGCCGAAGGGGCCGCGCGCGCCGCACAGTTCGATGGGGCGCCGCCGCGCCATCGTGCTCGGCACGATCCAGCTGCTCATGATCCTGCACATCGCGCAGTGGCTGTGGACGGGCACGACCATCAAGCCCATCGAGCCAAGCGAGTCGATGGAGACCGCAAAGGACGGCGTGATCACCGTGGGCACGGTGTTCTTCGCGCTGGCGCTCCTCTCGACCGCGGTGCTCGGCCGCTGGTTCTGCGGCTGGGGCTGCCATGTCGTGATGCTGCAGGACTGGTGCGGCCACCTCATGAAGAAGGCGGGCATTCGTCCGCGGCTCTTCCGCTCGCGGCTTCTCCTGTGGCTGCCGCTCGCGCTTGCGGTGTACATGTTCCTGTGGCCCGTGCTCTACCGCTTCGCGATCGCGCCCTACACGCGGCCCGAGCTCCAGTGGCCCGGGTTCACGACGAGCTTCACGACGAGCGATTTCTGGAGCACCTTCCCAGGCTGGCTCATGGCGGTGCCGTTCCTCGCGGTATGCGGTTTCCTGACCGTGTATCTCCTCGGTGCGAAGGGCTACTGCACCTACGCGTGTCCGTACGGTGGCTTCTTCGCGCCGCTCGACGAGCTGTCGCCGCTCCGCATCCGCGTCAGCGACGCCTGCACGCAGTGCGGGCACTGCACGGCGGTGTGCACCTCGAATGTGCGCGTCCACGAGGAGGTGCGCGACTGGAAGATGGTCGTCGACCAGGGTTGCATGAAGTGCATGGACTGCGTGACCGCCTGCCCCGAGCAGGCGCTGCGCGTCGGCTGGGGCACGCCTGCGTTCCTCGCGAAGCCCGTGGTCGAGCGTCCCGCGGCGCGCCGCCACGACCTGACCATGAACCAGGAGCTCGCGCTCGCCGCGGTCGCGGTGGGCTCGTTCTTCGCGGTGCGCGGGGCGATCGGCGTGCCGCTGCTCTTCGCGTCGGGCATCGCGGCGTGCGCGACCTTCCTCGCGTGGCTCCTGTGGCGCACGCTTACCGAGCGCGATGTGCGGCTGCATCGGTTCCAGCTGAAGCGCGAGGGCCGCGTGTCGGGCGTCGGTGCGGCGTGTGGCGTGGGCACCGCGGCGATCCTTGCGGGCCTCGTCTATGTCGGCACGGTGAACGCCGCGATCGCCTTCGGCGACTTCCAGCTGTCGCGCGTGCAGGTGCCGCCCGAGGTCGTCTTCAGCGGAACGCGCGCCGAGCCCGAGGCGCCCGTGCGTGCGGCCGCCGAGCGTGGGCGCGCGCTGTACACCTTCGCGTCCGAGTGGAGCCCGCGCGGACCGTGGACGCGGGCGCTCGAGGAGCGCGAGGCGTGGCTTTCGGCGGTGCTGCTCGACTATGGACGCGCGGAGTCGATCTTGCGCGCGCTCGCCGAGCGCGAAGGTCTCGACGAGCCGACGGCCGCGGGCATCGCGCGCGTGCTGCGTGGAAGCGGCGACCTTGCGGGCGCGCTCGAGTGGTCGCGCGCGCAGTGGGAGGCGAACCCCGCGTGGGCGGGCCTGCGCGAGGAGCTCGTGACCTGGCTCACGGCCGACGGACGCCGCGCCGAAGCGCTCGCGATCGCGCGCGCGGCGTACGACCGCGCACCTGACGACCTCACGGCGATGCGGCGGCTGTCGCTCCTCCTTTCGGAAGGCGAGACGCCCGCCGAGCGCGAGGAGGGCCTGCGTCTCATCGACCGCACGCTCGAGATCGCGCCCGGCAACCCGTACGCGTTGCGCGCGCGCGCCGTCGCGCTGCGCGGGCTCTCGCGCTACGCCGAGGCCGAAGCCGACCTGCGCATGGCGATCGAGCTCGCGCCCGACGAATGGCGCTTCTGGCAGGACCTTGGCGAACTGCTGATGTCGACCGACCGCGTGCGCGAGGGCGCACCGATCCTGAAGAAGGCCGGCGAGATGCGTCAGGCCGCGATGGGGCGCTGAGCGCGCGGCGCGCGGTTCAGCTCTCCGCCTCGCGGAAGAGCCCGTACAGCTCGTGCGCGGTCTGCGCGGCGTACGCGCGCTGGCGGAACTCGGGGCTCGTCATGATCTTCGAGATCTTGCCGAGCGCCTGGATGTGCTCGTCCTTCTTCTCGGGTGGCGAGACGAGCAGGATGATCAGCTGCACGGGCTTCTTGTCGATCGAGCCGAACTCGAGCGGCGTGGCAGGCTTGCCCATGGCGAGGACGAGGCCAGGCATCGCAGAGCACTTGCCGTGCGGAATGGCGAGGCCTTCGCCGATGCCCGTCGAGCGCTGCACCTCGCGCTCCCACACCGCGCGCTTCACCGCGATCGGGTCGGGGCAGAGGCCGTTCGACGCGAGGAGCTCCACGAGTTCGTCGAGCGCCGCGTGCTTCTCGGTCGACGCGAGCGGCACCTTGATGGAAGTCGGGGAGAGGATCTCGAGAATGCGCATGGCGCGGGCCGCGTTCCTTCGGGGTGGAAGGGGTGATGGTACCACCGCCCGCGCACGCTGCGGACGCGTGGAAGCGCGGGGAAACGACCCCTACGCGCGCGCGAGCACCGCGTGGAACCCGCCGTCCTGGTAGCGCGCGGGGCTGTCGCCGGGCAGGCCTTCGGGCATGGTCGTGCGGTCGACCACGGGCGCCAGGCCGTGCTGCTGCGCGAGGCGCTTCGCCTGCGCCTCGTTCTCGGCGCGCTCGATCGAGCAGGTCGCGTACACCACCACGCCGCCCGTGCGCGCGAGTCCCACCGCGGGGTCCGCGATCCGCTGCTGCAGCTCGACCACCGTCTGCGTGCGCTGCTTGGTGAAGCGGTAGCGCGCCTCGGGCCTGCGCGCGAGGACACCCGAGTTCGAGCAGGGGACATCGAGCAGCACCACGCACGCCTTGCCCGCGGCCTCGCGGAAGAGCGCCTCGGGCGCCAGCGCGCGGATGTTCGGAAACACGGCGGGCAGCTTCGAGAGCGCCGCGAAGCGCGGGCGGTCGGGGTCGGTCGCGAGCACGGTCGCCTTCGGAAAGAGCGCGGCAAGCTGCCGCGTCTTCGTGCCGCGGCCCGCGCAGAGGTCGACGATCATCTTCGGTTCGAACGGCAGCGTCTTCGCCAGCGTGGCGACCGTCGAGGCCGAGGTCGGGTCCTGGACACGCAGCGCGGGGTCGGCGGCGATCGCCGCGGTCAGGTCGGCGTGCGAGCCCGTCCACACGCCGAAGCCTGCGGTTTCGTGCGGCGTCGCGAAGGGCGCGAGCCGCGCGTCGGCCGCGTCGAACGGCGTCACGATGATCGGTGCGTCGACAAGCCCGTGCGTGGCGAGGCGCGTCGCCTCCTTGAAGCCGAACGCGCCGATCCAGTGCAGCACCAGTTCGCGCGCGTGGCTCGTGCGTTCGGCGAGGCGTTGCGCCGCATCTTCCGAAAAGTTGTCGGCCGCGAGCCGCAGCGCGCCGCCGTCGGCGAGCGGCACGATGTCGCGCCGCAGGTGGTCGACGATCGACGGGTCGCCCGCGGGAATGCGTTCCGCCACGCTCGCCGCGACCTTGCGCAGCACCGCGTTCACGAGGCCGCCCGCGCCAGGCCGCAGCCGCCGCTTCGTCCACTCGACGCTCGCGTCGACGGCCGCCGCGGCGGGAATGCGGTCCATGAAGAGGATCTGCGCCGCGCCGCCGAGCAGCGCCGCCTGGATCGGCTTCTCGAGCAGCGGCCAGTTCTTCGTGAGGTGCGGACGGATGCACGCGATCAGCGTGAGGTAGCGGCGCACGACCGCATGCTCGATCGCACGCGCCAGCGCCACATCGCGCGGGTCCATGTCGCCACCGCCCGCGCGCGGGTCGAACGACGCGATGTCGAGGTCTGGGAATCGCAACGCCTGCGCAAGCACGCGCTCGAGCGCGGCCTCGCGCGCGGAGTACCCGACGGGTGCCTCGCGGTTCACGCGGTCGCCATCTCAGGCGAGCGCTTGGCGCGGCCCGCGGCGACGGCCTTCTTGGGCGAGGCGACGGCCTTGCCCGCGCCCTTCTTGAGCGCGGCGGCGATGTCGGTCTTCTCCCAGGTGAAGGTGCCCTTGCCGCCCTCGCCGGGCTCGCGGCCGAAGTGGCCGTGGCTCGAGGTCGACGAGTAGATCGGCGCGCGCAGCTTCAGCATCTCGATGAGGCCGTACGGCGTGAGGTCGAAGTGCTGGCGCACGAGCTTCGACAGGATGTCGTCGCCCACCGCGCCCGTGCCCTGCGAATCGACGAGCACCGAGACGGGCTCGGCCACGCCGATCGCGTACGCGACCTGCACCTCGCACACGCGCGCGAGCTTCGCGGCCACGATGTTCTTCGCGATGTAGCGCGCCATGTACGCCGCGCTGCGGTCGACCTTGGAAGGGTCCTTGCCGCTGAACGCGCCGCCGCCGTGGCGGCCGCGGCCGCCGTAGGTGTCGACGATGATCTTGCGGCCCGTGAGGCCGCAGTCGCCGTGCGGGCCGCCGATCTCGAACTGGCCCGTCGGGTTCACATACACCTTCACGCCGTCGTGCCACCACTTGCCGAGCACGGGGCGGATGATCGCGTCGGTCACGGCCTTCTTCAGTTCGCCCTGCTTCTTCTCGCCGTTCCACTCGGGCGCATGCTGCGTCGAGAGGACGACCGCATCGACGCGCTTCGGCTCGAGGCCCTCGTACTCGATGGTGACCTGGCTCTTCGCGTCGGGGCGGATGCCCGAGATGATGCCCTTGCGGCGCACCTCGGCCTGGCGCTCGACGAGGCGGTGCGACAGGTTGATCGGCAGCGGCATGAGACGGTCGGTCTCGTCGCACGCGAAGCCGAACATCATGCCCTGGTCGCCCGCGCCCTGCGCCTTCTTCGACTTGCGCACGACGCCGCGCGCGATGTCGGCCGACTGCTCGTGGATCAGGTTGATCACGCCGCAGCCGTGGCCGTCGAAGCCCATCGCCGCGTCGTCGTAGCCGATGCGCAGGATCGTGTCGCGCACCGCCTGCGGGATGTCGAACTTCTTGCGCGGATCCTGGCGGAACTTCACCTCGCCTGCGACGACCGCCTGCGCGGTGGTCACGAGCGTCTCGCAGGCGCAGCGGCCCTCGGAGTCGTGGTCGAGGATCATGTCGAGCACGGCGTCGGAGATCGCGTCCGAGACCTTGTCGGGGTGACCCATCGAGACGCTTTCGGAGGTGAACAGGTGGCGCGAGATGCTCATGTGGAGTGGCCGTGCCCAGGAGGGCGCTCAAGGTGCTTGCCTGCCGCGGGGCGCCCCGCGGCGATCGAAGGGGCGGAATATACCCGCGTCCGCACAGGCAGCGGGCGGTGCTCGGTGGCCCGTCGCAGCCGTGACAGACGGAAAAACCCGTACGCCCGCGCCGAAAGAGGAAACCCGGCCCTCGCGGCGACCGAAGCGGGGGGTAGATTCCAACCGCCATGCTTCGTGCCCTGGCCACCGCCATTCCCGCGCTCGCGGCGCTGCTCGCCGCCGAGGGGCGTTCGTTCGCGCAGGCGCTGCCTCCGCAGGCCGCGGCGCCTGCGATCGTCGAGGCGGGCACGCACGCGACGGGCCATGTCATGGTCCAGTTCGCGCAGGGCGTGCGGCTTCAGAAGGGTGGCGTGCTCGGCGCAAGCGACGCCAAGCTCGCGCGCGACGCGCGCGCGGCGCTGGCCGACGCTGGAGCGGTCGGCGTGCGCTCGATCTTCGTGACACCCCCGAAGAACGCGGCGCTTGCCGCCGAGATCGGCCTCGACCGCTGGCACCGCGTCGATCTGGCCGCGGGGCGCGACGCGGCGGCCGCCGTCGCGCGGCTCGCGAAGTCGCGCGCCTTCGCGCGGGTCGAGTTCGACGGCGCGGGCGGGCTTGCCGAACTTCCGAACGACCCGTCGTTCCCGTCGCAGTACTCGCTGCGCAACACGGGACAGGTCGTGGGCGGGCAGGCGGGCACCGTTGGATCCGATGTGCGCGCCGAGGGCGCGTGGAGCTACACGACGGGCAACCCGAACCTCGTGATCGCGGTGCTCGACTCGGGCATCGACGCGCACCCCGAGCTCGCGGGCCGCATCCTGGCGGG
>JAJTGK010000165.1 GCA_021297815.1 Planctomycetaceae bacterium | reverse complement strand
GCCGAACGGCTCGAGGCTGCGCGCCTCGGCCTCCGCCTTCGCCATGTTCTCAGGCTTCATCACCACATCGAGCCAGCCGTCGCGCGCGTAGTCGCACGAGATCGATTCCTCGGCGAGCATGCCCTCGAGAACCTCGAGCGTCTGCCAGCCCATGGCGCACAGCGTCTTCATGCAGCGGTCGAGATGCGCCTTGTTGCAATGGAGGTGGAAGTTCCACAGCCACGCGACGAGCTCCTTGTCGAGCCGCGGCTTGATGTAGAGCGGTGCTGTGCGCGAGAACATCCATCGCAGGCCGCGCCATGAAACACCGGGCCGCGTGAGCGGATAGTGGCCGATCGAGAGGAGCCCCGCATTGCCGCCGCTCGCGCCGTCGCCCATCGCGCGCGGCGGCTCGCGGTCGAGCAGCGTGACCGCGTAGCCCTTGCGCGCAAGGTGCCAGGCGGTCGATGCGCCGACGATGCCCGCGCCGACCACCACGACATGCCTGCGCAGGCCTGGGACGACTGGAACCGAGTATGCGCCGTTGGCCATCGGGGCGGGAGGATACCCGCCGCAAACGAACAGGCGGGCGCACGGGGCGCCCGCCTGCGGATTGCTGCGTTCGAACGAAGGTCAGGCCTTCTTCAGCGCCGCCTCGTACTCGGCGAGTGCCGCCTTCATGCTCTCCTTCATGCGCTCGTTCGGGGCCTTCTCGATGGCCTCCTTCTGGAGCTTTGCGGCGGTGGCCGCGTCGCCCTTCAGGAAGTGGATGCGCGCGAGGGTGTCGAGGATCGAACCATCCGAGCGCTTCGAAAGCTCGACCGCGCGCTCGGCGGCGCGCATGGCGATGTCGAGGTTCGGCGACTTCACGCCGCCCTCGGGGTCGACGATGGTCCACGCGAGCTGGTTCATCGCCATCTGGTCGTTCTTGCCCGACTCGAGCAGCTGCTCGGCGAGCTTCCACGCCTCGGCGGGCTGGTCGGCGGGGCCGGCGAGCACCGCCATGAGCTGCATCTTCAGCGGGTCGCTGGGTGCCTTCTCCATGGCCTTGCGCATCGCGTCGATCGCGGCGGTGTAGTCGCCCGACTTGCGCGCGTCGCGCATGGCCATGCTGATCGCGCGCTGCATCTCGGAGGCCGCGCGGCGATCGGCGAACTCCTTCGCCGCCGAGGCCATGTCCCACGAGCCGTCGACGATCTTCGCGAGCGGGCCGTCCATCGACATCGGGTGGCCGATCCACGCGACCTTCGCGTCCTTGCCGACGATGAAGGTGCACGGAATGCCGTTCTGGCCCGCGGCCTGCATCCACGGACGCGACATCTTCGCGCGGTCGCCGACATAGGCCACGCGGTAGCCCATCGTGTCGCCCTTGCCGTCGACGAACGACTTCACCTTGGCGAGCTTCGCGGGCTCGTCGTTGCCCGACTCGCTGGCCGCGACGCCGACGAAGCGCACATCGGGGTACTTCTTCTGAAGTTCGGTGAGGTGCGGGATCGCCACGATGCACGGGCCGCACCAGGTCGCCCAGAACTCCATCACATAGACATTCCCCTTCTCGATCTTCTCGAAGGGCTCGCCCTTCACCCAGGTGTCGATCGCGAAGGCGGGCGCGTCGTCGCCGATGCCGAGGGGCTTGACCTCGGCGGCGGCCTGCGGTGCCGCGGGCGCGGTCTGGATCTTGGCGGCGGGGACCAGCTTGGCTCCGTCCTGAGGTGCGGCGAGAAGAATGGCGGCGACGAGCGCGGTCGTGATCATGGTGGTTCCTTTGGAGGCTGCGTGTGCAGCGACGGGGCACGATACCACCGCAGGGCCCCATGTCAGCCCCGCATGGCGGAAAGACAGGCGTGTTCAGGCCGTGTGCGCGCTCAGCGGAGGGCGGCGTCGACCGTATTGCGCAAGAGCATGGCGACCGTCATCGGCCCCACGCCGCCAGGAACGGGCGAGAGCCAGCCCGCGACCTCGCGGACCTCGTCGAAGGCGACATCGCCCACGGTCATGGCCTTTCCGTCGGGCCCGGCGACGCGGTTGATGCCGACATCGATCACGACCGCGCCAGGCTTCACCATGTCGCCCTTGATCAGCCTAGGAACACCCGCCGCCGCCACCAGAATGTCGGCGCTGCGCGTGAGGTCGGCGATGCCGCGGGTGAACTTGTTGGTCGAGATCACCGTCGCCTCGGCGCGCATCATGAGCACCGCGATCGGCTTGCCGACGATGTTCGACGCGCCCACGATCACGCAGCGCGCGCCGCGCAGCTCGACGCCCGTCGACTCGATCATCTCGACCGACGCGAGCGCGGTGCACGGCACCAGGCTGCGGCGCCCGTAGACCACATTGCCGATGTTCGCGGGGTTCACGCCCTCGACATCCTTCTCGGGCGCGATGAGCGACTGGACGCGCTCCACATCGACGCCCGCGGGCAACGGCAGGTGCAGCATGATCGCCCGCACATCGTCTTCCGTGTTGAGAAGCAGGATGCGGCCCGCGATGTCGTCGTAGACCGCGCCGTCGGGCAGGCGGTGCAGGCGGTAGTCGATGCCGACGGCGGCGCAGGTCTTCGCCTGATTCTCAGCGTAGATCGCTGCGGCGCGGTCGCTGCCGACGAGGACCGCGTCGAGCCGCACGGGCCGCTGCCCCGCCGCGATGCGCGCGACAAGGTCCGCGCGCACCTTCGCGCTCAGCTCCTTGCCGTCGATCAGGCGCGCCGTCAT
Source organism: Planctomycetaceae bacterium (assembly GCA_021297815.1). Lineage (GTDB taxonomy): Bacteria > Planctomycetota > Phycisphaerae > Phycisphaerales > SM1A02 > QWPT01. The sequence goes on along the minus strand of JAJTGK010000165.1, from coordinate 1,515 downwards.
CGCGCGCCTCCGAACGCGGGAAGCGCAAGGCGCGCGACCGCCTCTTCGTAACGCTCGAGCGTGGCGCGCACGATGTCCGCAGGCAGCTCGGGGCCGGGGGCCTCCTTGTTCCACTTGCCTTCGGCGACGAGCGCAAGCAGATGGTTGCGCACGAACTGCTTGTCGTAGCTCTGCTGGTCGCGGCCCGCGGCGTAGCCCTCGGCGGGCCAGTAGCGCGAGGAATCGGGCGTGAGCACCTCGTCGACAAGGATGAGTTCGCCCGTCGGGGCGCCGTCGGCGCCAAGCGCGAAGCCGAACTCGAACTTCGTGTCGGCGAGGATCACGCCGCGCTCGAGCGCGTAGTCGGCCGCCGCCGCGTAGATCGAGAGCGTGAGCGTGCGCAGCCGCGTCATGAGGTCGGTGCCGACAAGCGCGCACGCCCGCTCGAACGAGATGTTCTCGTCGTGGCCTTCCTCGGCCTTGGTCGCGGGGGTGAAGATCGGGTGCGGCAGCCTGCCGCACTGCTCGATGCCGCCAGGGAGCGGAATGCCGCACACCGTGCGGTGCTCGCGGTACTCGTTCCAGCCGCTGCCCGCGAGGTAGCCGCGCGCGACGCACTCGATCGGCACGACCTTCGCCGCGCGGCAGAGCATCGAGCGGCCCGCGAGCATCGCGCGGTCGGTCGCGGAAAGCCCCGCGACGCCCGAGAGATCGGTCCCGATCACATGGTCGGCCACGATGCCGCGCGAGCGGAGGAAGCCGAACCAGCCGAGGCTCATCGAGGTGAGGATGCGGCCCTTGCCTGGAATCGGCGTGGGCATGACGACATCGAACGCGCGCAGGCGGTCGGTCGCTACGATCAGGAGCGGCGCCGCGGGGTCGTCGGAGCTGCGGTAGACATCGCGCACCTTGCCTTGCCTGCGGCCCGGCAACGGAAGGTTCGTCGCGAACACGGCGTCGCCTGCGCTGCGGGAAGTCGAGCCGGAAGAAAGGTCGGCGGCGGCGGATGGCATCGTGCCGCAGGGTACACTCCGACGGCTCCGATGGCGACGCCGCCAGAGGGCAGCAACTCGAGCTCCGACGGCGCGTCGCGTGCGCGTTCCGTCGGCCCGGTCCGTTTTCCAAAGTCCGCGCCGACTGCATGATCCGCTTCCGCGTCCATGACCCCAACGGCCCGAATGGCGCAGGCGCGCCGCTCGCGGGCGATGCGTGGCTGCGCTGCGCGTCGATCATCGGTCTCGATGGAAAGCCCGTGCGTGGGCGCCTCGTGCGGCAGGGCGGCGTGATCGAGGTCGAGCCTGCCGACGAGAACCCCGCGGGCGTCGCGCTGCTCGTCGACGCGGGCGGCGCTGGGCGGCTGGTGCTCCAGACCTGCTTCCTGCCCGCGCGCGAGGAGCCGTACGAACTCTTCCTCGAGGTCGCGCGATGGCTGATCAAGCAGTTCGTCGAGGCGAGCGAGGAATGGCAGATGTTCAACCCCGCGCGGGCGCCCGCGGCGTTCGAGGCGTGGGAGCGCTCGCGCGAGCTGTTCCGCGC
>JAJTGK010000164.1 GCA_021297815.1 Planctomycetaceae bacterium | reverse complement strand
CGCCGTGGAAAGCCTTCGCGGAATGTGTCTGCGAAGCCAGGATTGCGTGGAACCGTCTTTCCCAGTTCGGCCCGCGCCGACTTGATCCTCGGAAGCTCGTCCATCGGAACGATGAACCCGAACGGCATCGTCATGCGCGAGGCCGCGACGCCTTGACCGTCGAAGTCGTCGTTGGGATTCGAGTAGTCGAAGCAGCCAGACTCGAGGGCAGGCATCAGGATCATGGCGCGCTGCGAGCCAAGCGCGAGATTCTCGCTGAACATGCTGACGAACGCGGGCGACGCCACAAGGTAGTTGGCGTTGTCGAACACAAGCGCCGCGCGTGGAACCCCTCCCGTCGCACCGACCGAGGGCGCGGCGATCTGCGCGCCCGACCCGTCGAAGAGCCCAACCGTCATCGTCGGCGCCCCATGCGGCGTCGCCGCGTCCCATCGTGCAAGCGCCTGCCACGGCACGACGAAGGCCTCGAGTTCGCCGCCAAGCGACTCGAGCAGGCCGATGCGAAGGCCTCCTGCCGACGAGGTCGCGGGCGACTTGATCGACCCGGGCGCCGCGGGGCGCGCCTTCGGCTGAAGCGAGAACAACGACTGCGCAAGCGTCACGCTCGTACGCGCGTTCAGACAGAGGTGCTCTGCGGAGGCTGCGGCATCGGACATTCCGCCCGCGAAGTAGCGGATGAACTCGGGACCCACCCCTGTCTCGAGCGAAACACGCCGCGCTCCCGCCGACTTCGGATTCCAGCGAATCCGCTGCGAAGCCTCGCTCACGGCGCCCAGCACCTCGCGCGCGCCGCGGCACCATTCCCTCCACTTGGCTGCGTCGACCATGATGTCGACCTTCACCAGCACGAAGGCCTGGCCTGCGGGCAGCTGCGGAACCCTGATGCTTGGGTCCTGACCCGGCTCGATCTCGACGGGCCCCTCGGCGATCTCGCACTTCAGCACGCTCGCGGGGAAGCCCTCGAAGAGCACGGACATGAGTTCAGCGGCGCTGGCCTTCCGCTCGCGCAGCGACTTCAGGCGCGCGTACATGCTCAGGCCGTCAGCCGCGCCCTCGGACTTCGCAGGGCCCCGCATGACCTCGGCGACCTGCGACTTGCGCACCTTCACGAGGACGCGCTGCCGATAGATGCCATCCTTCAGCACCGGCTCGCCGAGCTTCGCCGCGCTCTCGACGAAACCCTGCGCGTGTGCGATCACGCGGTCCTGCACGATCTCGTCGCCATCGACCTCGGTGTCGGATCGGATGAACTCGCCCGCGACCTGCTTGAGTGCGTTGCGGATCGCGTCGTCGAGCGCGGCCTGCGGGGAGGAGCCGAAGCCGGTGACGGTGACCTCGACGACCTGCGGGTCGGACTGCGTCGGCGCGAGCGCGTCGGGATCGAGCGATGCGGGCATGGATCCGACCGCAGGCGCGGCGATGCCCGCGACGAGCGCCAGTGCGTAGGACGCGATGAAGCGCGGGAAGGGCGAAATCACTCCTTGGCCTTTCCTTCGAACGGCGTGATGCGATAGCCCTTCACATTCGCGAGATCGGCTGCGGGCAGGACGAGTTCGACGCGGACTTCCCATGCGTCGCAGCGGCCGCCTACCGGATCCTCTGGAACACCAAACGCGACTTCTTCAAGCGGCACCGTCAAGTCGCGTGAAACTTGGGGCTCAGTGTCCGTGGTGGTCACGCCGAGGAAAAGGCCACCGAGCGCCGCTCGCGCCTCGGAAGCCACAACCCGTCCAGAATCATCAAGCAACTCGACGCGGAAGCCGAATGACGCCTGATACGGGCGATAGCGTGATCCAAACTTGACCACGGGCTCCGCGATCTCGGGCGGAAGCTCAAATCCGACGAAGTGCTCGTTCAGACCACTCTCGTCGCGTCCATCGGACAACCACAGGGTGGCTCGACTCGGAAGTTCGCTCAGGCTCTGGGTTCCAGGCTCCGTACCGTTCGCATAGACGGGCACGCCGCCAAACCGCGACCGCGGCGCCTTGCCCTTCCCCTTCCATGTCGCGCGGTTCACCGTCCACTCGCCCTTGCCGACCGCGAGCGCCTCGAGGATGTCCTTCATCTCGGGCACGAACTTCGTGTAGTAGGCCTCGAGGTGGAAGTAGATCTGCACATTGGCGCACACGACGACCGTGCCGTCGCCTCGATCGACGACCTTCGGGAGTTCGTTCTCTCCAAGCGGCACGCCCTTGTCGTCGAGAATGCGCCCGATGAACAGCTTCGTCCACAGGTTGTCGAGACGGTCGGCGAGCAGCGCCTGCGCCTCCTTCGCGTTCTTGAAGTTGATGCTCGACACGCGCCGCGCGGCGTCTCCGTCGATTGAACCCGTGATGGTGAAGCCAGCTTCCGTCAGCGAGCCGACGAGATTCCGCTTGCGGATGCGCACCTCGCACTCGACCTCGTAGAGGCCGTCGCCCCTGCGCTTCGGCCCGCTGATGACCTTGCTGCCGATGACGAGCGCGCCCGTCGCGCTGAGGATGCGGTCGGTCACGATGCGATCGCCGTCGGTCACGGTCTTCACATCGACGAACGAGCCGACCGCCTGCCGCAGCGCGGCGCGTGTCGCGTCGTTCTTCGCCTCGGCCGGGTCGACGCCCTCGCCCTTCGCCTTGACCGTGATCTCGTCGCCCGCGTCGGCAGCCGACTGCCGAGGCGCCTCCGCTCCGAGCGCACAAGGTGCGGCGCCCATCGCGATGGATGCGACGATCACGATCAGCATGCGGATCCAGTCGTTCATTTCGCTTTCCTCGATTTCGTCGTCACGGAAACTCCAAACCGCCCGCCTGGCTTTGGCAGCGGGGCCGCGCGGTCGAAGAGCGCGGGGCCTACGGCCGTGGGAGTCCAGGGAAATGCTCCGCCCGGCGCGGGAAGACCGCGCGCAGGGTCGAACAGCGTCGGCGGCGCGGGCTGCGGCTGCCAGTAGAACGAGCCGCCCGGCGCGGGAACAAGAGTGTCATCCGTCAGCTCCGCCGCGGGCGCGGCCGCGATGACCATGAGCGTACACGGCCAGAAGAGCATGCGAAGTCCGCGGGCGGCGCGTGCGTGGCGGCGCATGCGCGCCCGAGCGGCGGACCACTGGGGTCGCGGCGGCGCGTCGAGACGAAGCCAAGATCGAATCAAGGGCCACCATCCTTCGCCGCGGCTGGGACGGCGCCGATCGGCACGAACCCCACGCAGACCGAGCGGCCGTCGGCATGCCGATACGCAAAGGTGGACTTCGCGAAGAAGTCGGGAGGAATCACCGCGCTCACCGTGGTCTTCGACTTCGAAGTCGCGTGTCGTTCAGAGAAACGCTGCAACGCCGCCGTTCCGTCCTTCGCGAGGGTCTGCGTGCGCTTCGACACCCGCGTCAGCGTGCGCGCCACGCCGACATCTCCCTCGCGCGACCACTCCGCAACGGTGCGCTGCACCTTCAGGTCGAGGACGCGCTTTCGGCACGAAACGCATGTGCAGCCGCCTCCAGCCGCGCCCTTGGCGCAAGCCCCGAGCGGGCCGTCGGGGAAGATCGCAATCACCACGCAGAGGCCCTCACGACCGTCGGCGTCGGTGATCCAGCGGAGGTCGCAGCTCGGCCGCTCGGAGGCCGCGAGCGCCTCGTCGGCCAGCGAGCCCAACGACTGCTCGTCGTACCGCTCGGCCGTCTTCGTCGATCGCGCGAGCCCCCACGCGACGACCACTCGTGCGCCGCCCTCGGCGCGCGAACACTCGATCGGCTCGCCGCTCGTGAGCCGCGCCTTTGCCGTCGACGCGGCGTGGGTCTTGATCCAAGACTCAAGGACCTCTTTCCCATTCGCCGAAACCGCATCGCGGCCTGATTCCTTCGTGCCCGAGTACTCGCCGGCGAGGAAGAGCGCCCCCTCCGCACGCGCCTCGATCAGCGCCGCGGCGGCGGCATGTGCGAATGCCTCGGCGGGAGACATCGACTTCTCGGAGAGCGCGACGGTTGCCGTGGCAACGAGCACGGCGCCTCGATCCGTCTCCACGATTCGAGCGCCCTCGTCAAGATCCGCGACCTCGCGGCGCACCTGCTCGCGCTGGTCCTCGCCTGCCGTCGACGCATGACCGGCCGCCAATCCCGGCGTGGAAAGCCCGAAGCACCAGGAAATCAAGGCGACTGCGACGAGAAAACATGCTTGATTCATTCTCACGCTGTGTAGAGTACCGATTCCTTTTGAAAGGCCGAAACTCCATGAGCAACCTCAGCAGGCTCCTCCTCGTCTCGTCCGTCCTCCCAGGGTTCGTCTCGGGTCCAGCCCTCGCGCAGGATCCTGGCTCAGGCTCGCAGGAGGCGCCCGCCGCGGTCGAGCAGCCCGCGGCGCCCTCGGAGCCGCCGAGCGCGTTTGAGATCGTGGCGACTGGCGGCGCGCTTGCGCAGGCCGAGGCCTTCCTCGAGTCGAAGGGCTGGGCGAAGGGCTGGGACATCGACAAGGGTTGGGGCGTCTGGATTGGCGTCGCGTCGCTGACCGCGGCAGATCCCACCGGCCTCGCGCTCGCGATGCAAGACGCTCAGCTCGATGCGAAGTTCCAGTTCGCGGAGTACCTCGGTGGCGTGACCGAGAGCTACACGCTGAGGACCTCCGACAAGAACCCTGCACTGCGCAAGGCCGAAATGGACAAGCTGTCGAAGCTCGCCGACCAGCCAGGCGGCGATCCCGTCGCGGCGAACATTCGCGACCTCTTGGCATCGTGCCCCGAGGAGCCCGATCCAAGCATCGCATTCAAGAACCGCATCTCGACTGCATCGCGTACCGCGGCGCAGGCTGCGATTCCTGGCATGGTGACCGTCGCGACCTTCGTCGCCACGAACGAGGACGGTCTCGACGGCGAGGCTGCCGTCATCCTGATCTCGACTCCGAAGTCCCGCCAGATGGCCGATGCGCTGCTGGGCCGTGGACCTGCGCCAACGGGCAAGCCGGGCATGCCGCTGAAGGAGTATGTCAAGACCCTGAGCCCTGAAGCGCTCGTCTACTCGTGCGGCGCGACCTATCGCATGAACGAAAAGGGCGAGCTCTGCCTGCTCGGGTTCGGTGTTGGACCTGTGGACGGCTCCGAATCCGACGAAGTGCGCTTCGCGACCGACGAGGCGCGGCAGGCGGCGACCTCCGATCTCCGTTCCGTCGCAGGCGAACTCGTCGAGGGCTCGCGATTGCTGATGCGGGTCGGCGAGAAGACCAAGTGGGTCGACGGCAAGACCAAGAGTGAGTCGTCGCGCAGCGCCAGCACGCGCATCTCCACGGTGGCCAAGGGGCTGAAGATGCCAGGTGTGACCGATGTGCACACCGTGCGGGTGCGCCATGCTGTGCTTGGCGACCTCGTGTGCGTGGTACGCGCGTGGAACCTGTCCGACGCCAAGAACGCCGCGACCCTGCGCGAGCAGTTTGCTGCCCAAGGCGGCTGGCGCGGCGGCGAAGGCGTGCAGCCCGACCGTGCACCGAAGGGCGGCAACGCCGTTCCTCCGGCCCAGCCGCGCAAGCCTGGTGTGCCGAGCGGCAGCGGCGGCGGTGGCATCGACGAGGACTGATGCGAGCCGGTCGACTCCATCGACAGCTGCAGCTGGGTGCGGCCGTGGCTGCGTTGTTCACCGCGACCATGGCATATGCGAACGCCGATGCAGCATCGGCCTGGAAGGCTCTCGTCGGCTCCACGGGCGAAGAGCGCGCCGCGGGCGTTCACGAGTCCGAAGGGTGGATCTTCTCGTGCCATCGCGAGCCGATCGACCCGAACTCCGCTGGATTCGAGGGAGTCGAACTCGCCTCGAGCAAGGAAGAGGCGATGCTGCAGCTGGTGCGCCACTGCACGGGCGCGGGCTCGATCGGCGATGGCCTTGCGTCCACGCTTCCTTCG
>JAJTGK010000045.1 GCA_021297815.1 Planctomycetaceae bacterium | reverse complement strand
GCGTAGGCGCGGTGCGCCGCCGCGATCTCGTCGGCGGGGCGCGAGGAGTAGTTGAGTGCGAGCAGGAGCCTCCCGCGCAGTTCCGCATCGGCAGGCGTTGCCGCGACGGCCGCCGAGAGCACCTCGATCGCGTCATCGATGCGGTCGGCCTGCTCGAGCGCCGCCGCGTGCGCGCGCGAAAGCTCGGGCCACACCGCGCGCAGCGCATGCCCGCGCGCACACGCCTCGAGCGCGCCCGCGGTGTCGCCCGTTCGCACGAGCGCAAGCGCAAGCCCGAGCCACGCCTTCTCGTAGCGCGCGTCGAGCTCGGTCGCCTTTCGGTACTGCGCCGCGGCGTCGGCGGCCTTGCCCGCGCCAAGAAGCGCATTCGCGTAGTTGCTGCGGTACGCAGGCACCTTCGGCGCCAGCGCAACGGCGCGCGAAAGCTGCACGAGCGCCTGCGTGGTTTCGCCCGCCTGCGTGAGGAGAAGCCCGAGCACCTGCAGAGGATCGGGGTTGTTCGGCTGCCGCTTGGCGAGGAACCGCACCGAGGCGATGGCCTCGGCAAGTCGCCCTTCACGCGCGTCGCGCAGGGCGCGCTGGATCGGGTTCTCGGAGGTCATGCGCGCCCACCTGTGGCGTCGCCGCTGCACCACGCGCGCCAGGCGGTGCGCAGCGCCTCGTGGAAGCGGGCGCCGTACGCCGCGCGATCGAGAAGAGGAGACGCCGCCACGCGCGCGCGCAGGCCGCGCCGCATGGATTCGAGCGCCGCGCGGTCGGAGGCGAGCCGCACCGCGATGTCGACGAACGCGTCGTCGTCGCGCGCCACGAGCTCGGGCACCCCCGCCGCCCGCAGCAGGCTCGCGCCCACGCGCGACGCATGTCGGTCGCCCTCGAGCACGACGACGGGCACGCCCATCCACAGCGCCTCGCAGGTCGTGGTAGTGCCGTTGTACGGCACGGTGTCGAGCGCGACATGCACGCGTCCGTAGAGCGCAAGATGCGCGTCGACCGAAGGCGTAAACGCGATCGTCTCGACGCGCGACGCGTCGATGCCGCCCGCCGCAAGCCGCGCAAGCACGCCCGCGCGCGCCGCGTCGTCGCCGAGCGACTTCGCCTTGAGCAGAAGCCGCGAGCCTGGCACCGCGTCGAGCACGCGCCGCCAGAGCGCGATGGTCTGCGCGCTGATCTTCGTGGTCAGGTTGAACGAGCCGAAGGTGACGGGCGCGTCGGTGGGCGGAACCGCAGGCTCGGGCGCACCGCGCGGCGGCTCGTAGCAGAGGAAGCACGGGTCGATGCGCAAGAGGCGCTCGGTTGCGAGCGGCTCCGAACCCACGGGGTCGGTCGTCGAGTCGACGACGCGCCAGTCGACCGCCGCGTGGCCCGTCGTGTTCGGGTAGCCGATCGCCGTCACGACCACGGGCGCGGGCTTCTGGTCGAGCGCCGAGAGACGCGAGGTGGGCGTGTGCCCGCCGAGCTCGACGAGCACATCGATCTTGCGCGCGCGGATCGCCTGGTCGAGCGCCGCGTCGTCCATGGCCGCGCACTCGACCCACTCGTCGGCCAGCGCGCGGAACGCCTGCTCCATCGCGTCGTTCGGCGACGGCGGATGCGTGGAGAAGACGACGAGCGCACCGCCCGCGGGCTTTGCGCGCATGAATGGCTCGGCGAAGTAGCCGACCGAATGCGTGCGCAGGTCGCCCGAAAGCACGCCGACGCGTAGCGGCCGCTCGGGGTCGCGCACGAGCGACGGCGGCCGCGGCGGCGCGCTGGCGGCCTGGCGAAATCTGCGGTGGGCCGCGGCGATCTCCTCGGCGGGCAGCGGCAGGTAGTTGAGCGCGAGCAGGTAGCGCGAATGCATCGCCACATCGTGCGGCGCGCGCTCGACGAACGACCGCAGCACGCGCACCGCGTCCTCGAGGCGATCGGCCTGCTCGAGCGCCGCGGTCTGGCAGCGCACGAGGTCGGGCCAGCCAGGCGCGACCGCCAGGCCCTTCTCGCACGCCTCGAGCGCACCGCGCGAATCGCCCGTCGTCGAGCAGGCGAGCGCAAGCCCGAGCCACGCCCCCGCCGCGCGCGGGTCGAGCGCGAGCGCTTCGCGGAACGACTTCACCGCCTCGCCGTTGCGGCGCGCGTTCATCATCGCGTAGCCGAGGTTGATGCGGCAGCCTGCGTTCTTCGGCGCCACGACCACGGCGCGCACGAGCTGCTGCACGCTCTGCTCGTGCTCGCCCTTCAGCGCGTGCAGGCGCGCGAGCGCCGAAAGCGCGTCGATGTCCTGCGGCTTTCGCCGCAACAGCGCGCGCAGCGCCGCGACGCCCTCGTCGATGCGGCCTGCGTTCGCGTCGGCGAGCGCCCTCTGGATGGTCGGATCCTGCGACATGGCGTTCATCCAAGCGACGAGCGCAGCGCGGCCGCGCGCTGCTCAAGGCCAGCGTCCTTCGTCTCCTTCGCGGCCTCCACGATGCGGTCGGCGATCCAGCGCGCGTCGCCCGCGCGGTTGTTCTTGACGAGCACCGCGAGCCCGCGCTCGATCTGCTTCATGCCGCGCTCGCGCACCGCGGGCTGCAGCATCACGCCGCGCGAGATGCGCTTCATCGCCTGCAGCCACGCGTCGTGCGCGGGGCCATTCGGCGCGACATCGAGCGCGTCGGTCGCCTCGAGCGCCATGTCGACGATCGCCATGCCCTTCTCGGCGTCGATCGTCGCATCGCCCGCCGCGTCGCCACGGACAAGCGCCGCCGCGGCGCGCTCGGCGCCCTTGCCCGCCGCGCCCTTCGACTGCCGCTCAAGCACCGTCATGAGCGCGTACGACGCAAGCCCCGCATCGGCACCGCCCTTCGCCATCGCCGCAAGCTGCGCAGCGGCCACGCGCTCGGGCTTCGCGACGGGCGCGGCATCGAGCAGCGCCGTGAACAGCGCGCCGAACGCCATCGGATGTGCGGCAAACGCCTCGGCGAGCTCCGCAGGCATGCGCTTCGCGTCCTGCGCCTTCTTCACCTGCGCGACGCGCCTGGTCCACGCGCCGTAGTGCTGCGGGCACGCCTTGCACGCCTCGGCGAACAGCGCGCCGCGGTCGTCGTCGTCGGCAAACGCCGCGGCCGCGAGCAACACCTCGGCCTGCGCGAAGGCTTCTCCATCGCGCTGCGCGTCCTGCATCACGGGCATCAGCCACGCGGGGTGGCCCCACTGGATGTAGATGCCGCCGTGGCAGCCGCTCTCGGCCCAGCCCGAGATGTCGTTGTTGATCGACCAGCGGTGCGGCGTCTGCTGCCAGATGAACGCGCAGTGCCCAGGCTGGCCGACGGGCATCGCGGGCACGCCGTGCGCCTGGCTCATCGACGACCCGAAGCGCGAGATCGCGCCGCACACGCCGCCGTACTCGAGCATGATCGCCATCGTCATCGGCTTGTTGTCGTAGAACCTGCGGCCCTCCTGCACGCTCACGCCGTTCTTGTTGGTCAGGTTGTAGGCAAGCATGTGCGCGGCGTCGCCCACCTTCTCGCGGCGCTTGAGGTCGGCCTTGATGTTGGCGCGCGCCCACACGAGGTCCTCGTCGGTCGACCAGCTGCCGACGACATAGCGCAGTTCCCAGGCGGAAAGCTCGCGAAATGTCGGGAAGAGCAGGCCTTCGGCGTCCCACGCGAGGTAGCTCGCCACGCGCGCGGCGGGGTCGATCACGCTGTCGTCGGCCATCGAGCGCACGGGCTCGGCGAAGACGAGCGCGGTCGCGACCGAAAGCCGCAGCGGCAGGCCGTCGCGCCGCTCGTTCGAGTTCGCGACCTTCGCGAACACGCGCATCGCCTCGGGCCACTTGCCCGCGGCGGGGTCGCCCGAGCCGAGGAACATGGAGAGCGCCGCGGGATTTCCGAGCATCCACGCCAACGCGTCGCGGCATGCGGCATCGGCGCGCACCTCGGCGCCCACGCGCTCGAGCAGCATCGAGTGCATGACGGCAAGCGCGCCCGCGTCGGTCGCGGCGAACTTCGCGATGACCTTCGGCGCCTTGCCCTTCAGCTCGCGCTCGAGCGCGTCGCGCAGCGAGGCGCCGTACGCATCAAGCGCGCCCTCGCGCGCCGCCGCGGGGCCATCGGCAAGCAGCGACGCGGTCGCGATTCTCGGCGGCGCCACCGACGCGACGGCCGTGTCGGCGGCGAGGCAGCAGGCGAAGACACACGCGACAAACCAGGCGAATCGGCGCATGCGCCGAGTGTACCGAGAGCATCGCGCACGCCCAACGCCCCGATCACTTCGCGAGCGCGGCGTCGATCGCCTTCCGCAGCGAATCGCCCGAAGAATCGGCCAGGCCGACCTCGGCCATCGCGACCTTGCCGTCCTTCCCGATCACGACGAGCGTGGGGATTCCAGGCACGCCGTACGCCTCGGCGAGCGCATCGCCCGAAAACCGGCAGCCGTAGGTGAACTTCTTCTGCTCGATGTACTTCCTCGCGGCGTCGGGCTGCTGTTCCCAGGTGTTCACGCCGAGCACGACCACGCCCTTGTCCTTGTACTCGTCGTGCAGCTTCTGGATCGTGGGCATGGCCATCTTGCACGGCCCGCACCAGGTCGCCCAGAAGTCGAGCAGCACGACCTTGCCCTTGAGCGACGCAAGCGTGACCTCGGCGCCCGCGAGGTCCTTCAGCGCGAAATCGGGCGCCGCGTCGCCCTCCTTGACCTTGAGCTTCGGCGCTTCCGCGGCCATGCCAGGCATCCTCTGCTCCGCCTCGGTCTCCTTGAAGCCCTCGGGGGCGGCGGTCGAGAACCGATCCACAGGGAACTCGGGGTTCACCTTCACCGCGGTGTACTCGGTGAGAGGCGGCTCGAAATCCTCGGGCATGCCAGGCATCTCGGGCATCATCGACATGCGGCGCGGCAGCGAGTCGACGCGCGCGATGGCCAGGAGCTGCTTGATGCGCAGCGTCTCCTTCATCTCGGGCGCGCCTGGCTCGGCGGCGCCGTCGCCCTCCATCTCGATCATGCCGCCCATGCCGAGGTCGATCTCGCGCACCAAGCCGATCACATCGCATTCCTCGCCGTTGATCTTCTCGACGCCGAACATCTTCGCGGCGACGAGCTTCGACGGCCCGCTCATCGGCAGGCCGCTCTGCACCGCGGGTTCGGGGCCCTCGGCGCGCGCGTCGAAGATCCAAATCGGAAGTTCGCCGAGGAAATCCATGCCCACCTCGAACATCGAGTCGGCCCGCGCGAAGGTCTTGCCCGCGTAGTCGACGAGGATCGCGTCGCTGCCGCCGTCGCGGCGGACCTCGACCATGGCGCGCACGACCGACTCGCCGTCGAGCTGCGCCACGCTCAATCGCCCGTGCTTCTCATCCTTCGACTGGAACACGATCGACACGCGATGCGGCTTTCCGAAGTTCGCAGGAAGGCCCTGCAGCGCCGCGGGGTCGCCCTTGATCGAGGTCGTGCTGACGAGCTCGATGCCCTTCAGGGCCTTCGCCGCGGCGGTCGCGCGGTCGAGCACCGCCTTCGCCGTCTCGTCGATGACATCGGGCTCCTTCGGGGCCGCGGCGGGCGCCGCCTGCGCACCCTGCGGCGTGCGCGGAACAACGGTGGTCGTTGCGCCCGCGGGCACCACGATCTTGCCCTTCGACGGGGGCTCGCCGATCGCAGGGGCGGCGATGCTTGCGAGAAGAAGTGTCGTGATGGCGGCGTTCAGGGCATGCATGGAAGGCCTCGCTTGCGGCGCCGTGCGGCGCACGATTCAGTACAGGACGCGGAAGCGAATCGTACCCGCCACCGCACGCAGTTCGTCGACGACCGTGTCGTCGTAGCTCTTGTTGACATCGGTGACCACATAGCCGATCGCCTCGCTCGTGCGCAGCGACTGGCCGAGGATATTGATCTTGCGGCGCGCCAGGATGCCGTTGATCTCGGCAAGCACGCCGGGCTGGTTCCTGTGGAGATGCAGGAATCGGTGCGCGCGCGGCGTCGGAGGCAGCGCGATCTCGGGCAGGTTCACGCTGCCCGCGGTCGAGCCCGAGTTCACATGCTCGACGAGGCGGTTCGCGACGAAGGCGCCGATCCCCTGCTGCGCCTCGGCGGTCGAGCCGCCGATGTGCGCCGTGAGGATCACATTCGAGATCCCGCGCAGCGGCGTGTCGAACGGATCCTTGTTCGAGTTCGGCTCCGCAGGGAAGACATCGACCGCCGCGCCGCCGAGGTGGCCGCTCCGCAGCGCGAGCGCAAGCGCCGCGAGGTCGACGATGTGGCCGCGCGAAAGGTTGAGGAGCACCGCGCCAGCCTTCATGCGGCGCAGCTCGCGCTCGCCGATCAGGTTCGTGTTCTCGCGGCGGCCGTCGACATGCAGGCTCACGGCGTCGGACCGCGCAAGCAGGTCGCCGAGCGACTTCGCCTTGCGCGCGTTGCCAAGCGGCATCACCTCGGCGATGTCGTGGTAGAGGACCTGCATGCCCATCGCCTCGGCGAGCACCGAGAGCTGCGAACCGATGTGGCCGTAGCCCACGATGCCGAGCGTCTTTCCGCGCACTTCCTGGCAGCCCTGCGCGCTCTTGCGCCAGTTGCCTGCGTGCAGGATGCGGTCGCTCTCGACCGCGCGGCGGAAGAGCATGACGATCTCGCCGATCGCAAGCTCGACCACGCTGCGCGTGTTCGAATACGGCGCGTTGAACACCGCGACGCCGCGCGCCCCCGCCGCCGAAAGGTCGACCTGCTCGGTACCGATGCAGAAGCAGCCGATCGCGAGAAGCCTGTCGGCCTCGGCAAGCGCGGCCGCGGTCACGCGCGTCTTCGAGCGGATGCCGAGCAGCGACACACCCTTCAGCGCACGAGAGAGCTCGGCCTCGGGCAGCGCGTCCGACACCGCCTCGACGCGGTAGCCCTCGTCGCGCAGCCGCTGCGCGGCGTCGGCATGGATGTTCTCGAGGAGAAGCGCCACCATCCGCGATTTCGGAAAGCTCGGGGCGCCTGGAAGACGGTAGATCCACAGCAGTTCGTCGACGCCGCGCACCACGCGGTCGGCGCGCGCGACCACCGCGTCGCGCTCGATGTTCTCGCAGTACGCCACGAACTGCTGCGCCGCACCATGGTCGCGGATCTCGCAGTCGGTGATGCCGTCGCCCACGGCGACCACGGTGCCAGCGAGCTTCAGCGCGCGCACCGCCTCGGCCTTGCCGCCAGGGCGAGCGAGCGGCGACTTCTGGTCGTAACCCGTCGCGACGCCGTCCTTCGACCACTGGAACGCGTTCGCGACGACATGGTCGGCCGCGATGCCGAGCTCCGCGCACACGGGCACCACATACTCGCGGAAGCCCGAGCTCACCACATAGATGCGGTCGGCGTTGCGCCTCAGCTCCGCCTTCGCGCGGCGGAACGACGGCGAGATGCGCTTCTTGAGAAGCTTCACCACCGCATCGACATGCGCGCGGGTGATGCGCAGCATCGCCAGGCGCCGCCGCAGCGATTCGTCGATCCCGATGCGGCCGTCCATGCCCTCGCGGGTGATTCCCTCGATGGCGAGGACCTTGGTCTCCTGCTCGGGGTCGTCGGCCAGCGCGAGGCGCGCGATCTCGTCGAGCCCCTCGGCGGCCACGATGGTCGAGTCGAAGTCCAGGATGAGGTAGACGGGACGGTTGCTTTCCGAAGGCATCGCGCGCGAGGGTAGCGCGGACGGGCCTCATCCGCGCGCCCACTCGCAGCAGGATTCCTGCGCCAAACGGATGCGACTGAACCGACGCCCCGCGGCTTGAGATTTCACCCCATGGCGCCCGCATGGTCGAAGTCAGGGGCAAGGAGCCCCCATGCACGACCCCGAACTCACCCGCGAGGCGTTGGCGGAACTCCCTCCCGACATCGCTGCGAGCCCGCTCTTCAACGGCGACCTTGCGCCCGTTCCCAAGGCCCGCCGCACCTGGACCACCTACAACTTCGCCGCGCTCTGGATCGGCATGGCGCACTGCATCCCGACCTACCTGCTCGCGGGCGGGCTGGTGGCGCAGGGCATGAACTGGTGGCAGGCGCTGCTCACGATCGGGCTCGGCAACATCATCGTGCTGATCCCGATCCTCCTCAACGCCCACCCGGGGACCAAGTACGGCATCCCGTTTCCCGTGCTCGCCCGCGCGAGCTTCGGCACCACGGGTGCGAATGTGCCCGCCGTCCTGCGCGCGATCGTCGCGTGCGGCTGGTTCGGCATACAAACCTACATCGGCGGCGAGGCGATGCGCACCTTCCTGGTCGCGGCATGGCCCGAATTCGCCTCGCTTGGCGGAGACGCGGCCGTGCTCGGGCTCACGATCCCGTCGCTCATCACCTTCGCCATCTTCTGGCTGCTGAACATCGGCATCATCCTCTACGGGATGAACGCGATCCGACACTTCGAGAACTGGTCGGCGCCGATCATCATGGCGATGGGGGTCTGGCTGATGGTCTGGATCGTGTCGCGCGCGGGCGGCATCGGGCCCCTGCTCGACCGTCCGTCGTCGTTCGCCGACACCGCGGCGTTCTGGAAGGTCTTCGTTCCGTCGCTGACGGGCATGATCGGGTTCTGGGCGACGCTTTCGCTCAACATCCCCGACTTCACGCGCTTCGGGCGCGGGCAGCGCGAGCAGATGCTCGGCCAGACCATCGGTCTTCCGACGACGATGGTCGCCTTCAGCGCGATGGCGGTCGTGATCACGAGCGCCGCCGAGCTCCTCCTGAAGGGCGCCGACCCGAAGACGCTGTGGGACCCCGTCGCCGTCCTGTCGCAGATCACAAGCAGCACGCCGCCCGCGGGCCTGGCCGAGCCGATTCTCGGCAGCACGGGCATGCGGGTCACGGTGGCTGTGCTCGCGCTTCTGGGCGTGTCGGTCGCCACGATCAGCACGAACATCGCCGCGAATGTGGTGAGCCCCGCGAACGACTTCGCGAACCTCGCGCCGCGGCTCATCAGCTTCAAGACGGGCGGCATCATCACGGGCGTGCTCGGCGTCGTCATCATGCCCTGGAAGCTGCTCTCGAGCGCCGAGACCTACATCTTCGACTGGCTCGTCGGGTACTCGGCGCTGCTCGGGCCGATCGCGGGAATCATGATCGCCGACTACTGGATCGTGCGGCGCCGCGAGCTCGATGTGCCGGACCTCTACCGGCCGAGCGGCAGGTACGCGGGCACCAACGCCGTGGCCATCGTGGCGCTGTGCGTGGGCGTCGCGCCGAACATCGTCGGCTTCCTCCGCAGCGTGAAGGTCCTGGGCGGCGGCCCCGACATGTGGGACGCCATCTATCCGTACGCGTGGTTCATCGGCTTCGCGGTGGCGGCGGCGGCGTACCTCGCGGGAATGCGCCTGCGCCCGTTCGGCCACGCGCGCGCGTGACCGGCCGCGCGGTCAGCCCTCGAACGCCTCGTCGACGATGTCGAGCCCGCGGTCGATGATCGCGAAGCCCTCGGCCATCTGCGCCTCGTCGATGCAGAGCGGCGGGTTGCACATGACCGTACTCCACTGCAGCACGGTGAAGAGGCCGTTGTCCCGCAGGAACTTGCCGAGCTTTGCCATCACGGGATGACTGCCCGCGTAGGGCACGAGGCGCTCGCCCTTCGAGTTCTTGCGGAGTTCGATCGTGCCGAAGAGGCCGATGTTGCGGTGCTCGCGCACGCAGCGGTGCTTCTGCGCCAGGCGCTCCATGTGCCCGCGCATCACCTCGCCCATGCGCGCGGCGTTCTCGACCATGCCCTCCTCGACAAGCACATCCACCGCGGCGAGGGCGCTCGCAAGGCACAGCGGATGCGCGTTGTAGGTCAGGCCGCCCCAGAACACATTCTCGCGGAAGTGGTCGGCGATGCGGTCGCTCAGCGCCATCACGCCGAGCGGCAGGTAGCTCGAGGTCAGGCCCTTCGCCATGGTGCAGATGTCGGGCACGATGTCGCCGTGCTCGAAGGCGAACAGCCTGCCCGTGCGGCCCCATCCGCACATCACCTCGTCGGTCACGAGCAGGATGCCGTGGCGCTCGAGCAGCGCCTTCAGCCCCTTCAGGTAGCCCTTCGGTGGCGGCAGGATGCCGTTGGTGCCCGTCACCGTCTCGATGAACATCGCGGCGATGTTCTTCGGGTTCTCGTACTGGATGACCTCCTCGAGGTAGGTCAGGTTGTTGCGGACGATCTCCTCGTCCGACGCGCCGAAGCTGTAGTCGTAGGGCCTCGGGTCCATCACGCGCACCACGCCCGGCATGCCCGGCTCGGTCGGCCAGCGCCTCGGATCGCCCGTAAGGCTGATCGCGCCGTTCGTCGCGCCGTGGTAGCTGCGGTAGCGCACGAGGATCTTGTGGCGGCCCGTGAAGAGCCGCGCGGCCTTGATCGCGTTCTCGTTCGCCTCGGCGCCGCCAAGCGTGTAGAAGAAGCTGTTGAGGTCGCCGGGCACGAGTTCCGCGAGCCGCAGCGAGAGCCGCGCGCGGATCTCGGTCGCCATGCCTGGATAGGCGTAGGCGAGCTGCGCGGCCTGCTCCTGGATCGCCTTGACCACCTTCGGATGGCCGTGGCCGATGTTCACGCTCATCAGCTGGCTGTTCCAGTCGATCCAGCGCTGCCCCTCGGGGCCGTAGAGATAGATGCCCTCGGCGCGCGCGACGGGGATCGGGTCGACCTTTCCCGTCGCGCTCCACGAGAACATGCTGTGCTTCATGCACGCGTCGATCATCTCGCGCGAGCCCATCGCGCCGCGTCCAGGAGTGTTCGCCGTCGACATCGAGTCCTCCGTCGGGCCGCCCTGCGCGGGCCGGCCCCGTCTCCGTTCAGCTCATCCAGGTCTGGTCGCGCTGGAGCGCCCACTTGCTGGTGATCTTGCGCTGACGCGTCCAGAAGCGGTAGCCGTCCCAGCCGGTGATGTTTCCGTGCCCGAAGCACGAGTCGTTCCAGCCGCCGAAGCCGAAGGGCTCGCGCGGCACGGGCACGCCGATGTTCACGCCGCACATGCCCGCCTCGACGCGCTCCATCACGCGCCGCGCGACATCGCCGCTCGAGGTGTAGACGCTCGACGCGTTGCCGTACGGGTTCGAGTTCTCGATCTCGATCGCGGTCTCGAGGTTCGGCACGCGGATCACGCTGATGACAGGTCCGAAGATCTCCTCGCGCACGCACGGCATGTCCGGACGGCAGTGGTCGATGATCGTCGGTCCGATCCAGTAGCCGCCTGCGACGGGATTCGCCGTGCGTCCGTCGAGGGCGATCTGGGCGCCCGACGCCTCGGCGGCGTCGATGTACGCCGCGATGCGGTCGCGCGCGGCCTTCGTGGTGACGGGGCCGAGGTCCTTGCCGAGCGTGATCTTCGAGGCGCGCGCGCGCACGGCGTCGAGGATGTGCCCGACATCGCCGACGGCAAGCAGCACGCTCGCCGCCATGCAGCGCTGGCCTGCGCAGCCCGTGAACGACGCGACGATGTTCTCGGCCGAGAGGTCGAGGTCCGCGTCGGGCACGACGATCAGATGGTTCTTCGCGCCGCCGAGGCAGAGCGCGCGCTTGCCGTGGGCGCTTGCCCGCGCGTACACCAGCTTCGCGACCTTCGTGCTGCCCACGAAGCCGACCGCCTTCACGAGCGGGTGGTCGCAGATCGCCTCGACCGCGTCGCGGCCGCCCTGCACCATGTTGAAGACGCCGTCGGGCAGGCCCGCTTCCTTCAGCAGTTCCGCAAGGCGAAGGGAGGAGAGCGGCACGCGCTCGCTCGGCTTCAGGATGAACGCATTGCCGCCGACGAGCGCCTGCGGCAGCATCCACAGCGGAACCATGAGCGGGAAGTTGAACGGCGTGATGCCCGCGACCACGCCGAGCGGCGCGTAGGCCACCTCGCACGCGACGCCGCGGCTCACCTCGAGCTGGTTGCCCGCGGCGAGATTCGGCAGCGAGCAGCCGTACTCGACGCACTCGATCCCCTTCTCGACCTCGGCCTTCGCCTCGCCGAAGACCTTGCCGTTCTCGTGCGACACGAGCCAGGCGAGCTCGTCGATGTGGCGCACCATGAGTTCGCGCAGGCGGTAGAGCACATGCGCGCGCTCGCGGATCGGCCACTCGCCCCACGCGCGCGCGGCGCGCGCAGCGGCCTTCGCGGCAAGGTCGACATCGTCGGCGCCGCCGAGCAGCACCTCGCCCATCGCACGGCCGTAGCGCGGGTTCGCGATCTCCTGCGTCGCACGCGACGACACGGGGTCGCACCACTTGCCGCCGATCCAGTGGCGCGCGGTCGTGAACGGCGTGAAATCCTCGCTGCGTGCGGCGAAGGGCCCGATCGCTGCTGCGGACGGTGTCATGGCACGAACTCCTGGCGCTCGACGGCGGTCGGCGCGATGACGGTGTTGCGGACGGCCTGGCTGCGCGCGGCGTCGCCGAAGCACGGGCGGTCGATGTACCGGCCGCGGCCTTCCTGCGGGGAAAGCCGGCCGTTCTCCCAAAGGACGGCGCCGCGGCTCATCGTCACGGCGGCGGCGCCCGTCACGGTCATCCCCTCGAAGATGCTGAAGTCGTTGCGCGAGTGGTGGTGCTTCACGCCAAGCGTGCGCGTGGCCTCGGGGTCCCACACCACGATGTCGGCGTCGGCGCCCGCGGCCACCGCGCCCTTGCGCGGATGGATGTTGAAGATGCGCGCGGCGTTCGTGCTCGTGGCCGCGACGAACTCGCTCGGGGTCAGGCGCCCCGCGCGCACGCCGTGGTGCCAGAGCACGCTCATGCGCTCCTCGAGGCCGCCGGTGCCGTTGGGAATCCTGCGGAAATCGTCCTTGCCCATCGCCTTCTGCTCGGTGCGGAAGGTGCAGTGGTCGGTGCCGACGACCTCGATGGTGCCGCCCTGGAGGCCGCCCCACAGCGCGGCCTGGTGGTCGGGCGTGCGGAACGGCGGGCTCATCACATGGTGCGCGGCGCTGCGCCAGTCGGTGTTGCGGTACACCGAGTCGTCGATCACGAGGTGCTGCACCAGCGACTCGCCGTACACGCGGTGCCCCGCGAGCTTCGCGCGCGCGATCGCCTCCATCGCCTGCCTGCAGCTCGTGTGGACGACATAGAGCGGCACGCCGACGACCGCCGCGATCTGGCATGCGCGGTTCGCGGCCTCGCCCTCGACCTCGGGCCCGCGCGACAGCGGATGGCCCTCGGGCCCCGTGATCCCGCGCGCGAAGATCTCCTGCTGCATGCGGAACACGATGTCGCCGTTCTCGGCGTGCACGAGGCAGATCGCGCCGAGGTCGCGCGCGCGCTCGAAGCTCGCGATCATCTGCGCGTCGTCGACCATGATGGCGTTCTTGTACGCCATGAAGTGCTTGAAGCTGTTCACGCCGTGCTCGCGGCAGAGGACGCCCATCTCCTCGGCGACCTGCTCGCCCCACCAGGTCACGGCCATGTGGAACGAGTAGTCGGCGGTCGCCTTGCGCGCGCGCTCGCGCCAGGTGCGGTAGGCCTCGACCAGCGACTGCTGCGGCGCGGGAATGACGAAGTCGATGATCATCGTCGTGCCGCCCGCCGCCGCGCACGCGGTGCCCGACAGGAAGTCGTCGATGCTGACCGTGCCCATGAAGGGCAGCTCCATGTGGACATGCGGGTCGATGCCGCCCGGCATGACGAAGGCGCCGCCCGCGTCGATGGTGCGCGCGCCCGCGGGGGCGTCGAGGTTCTCGCCGACCGCCGCGATCGTCTCGCCCGCCACGAGCACATCGGCGCGCCACGCGCGCTCGGCGCTCACGACGGTTCCGCCTCGGATCAGTGTGTGGTTCGCCATCGTTCGGTCCTCATCCGCTCACTGCTCGACGATCTCGCCGTACGCCTCGGGCCTGCGGTCCCTGTAGAACTGCCAGACGCTGCGCACCTGGTCGATCATCGACAGGTCGAGATCCGCGACAAGCAGTTCGTCGTGGTCCTCGCTCGCCTGCGCGATGGTTTCGCCGCGGGGATTCACGAAGTAGCTCGTCCCGTAGAACTTGCCGATGTTCCACGGCGCCTCGGTGCCCACGCGGTTGATGCAGCCCATGTAGTAGCCGTTCGCGACGGCGTGGGCCGGCTGCTCGATCTTCCAGAGGTACTGCGAGAGCCCCGCGACGGTCGCCGACGGGTTGAAGACGATCTCGGCGCCGTTCAGGCCGAGGCACCGCGCGCCCTCGGGGAAGTGGCGGTCGTAGCAGATGTAGACGCCGATGGTCGCGTAGCGCGTCTTGAAGACGGGGTAGCCGCCGTTGCCCGGCTTGAAGAAGAACTTCTCCCAGAAGCCGGGGTTCACCTGCGGAATGTGCTGCTTGCGGTACTTGCCGAGGTAGGTGCCGTCGGCGTCGTAGACCGCGGCGGTGTTGTAGAAGACGCCGCTCATCTCGCGCTCGTAGACGGGCACGATCACGGCCATCGCGTGCTTCGCAGCGGCCTTGGCGATGAGCTCCGTCGTCGGCCC
Source organism: Planctomycetaceae bacterium (assembly GCA_021297815.1). Taxonomy (GTDB): domain Bacteria; phylum Planctomycetota; class Phycisphaerae; order Phycisphaerales; family SM1A02; genus QWPT01. The sequence goes on along the minus strand of JAJTGK010000045.1, from coordinate 2,324 downwards.
GGGCACGCTCTCGGCGGCCTCGTACCAGCGCGGGTCCTGGCTCGGGCAGAAGTACGGCCCGTTGAAGATCTCCTGCAGGCAGAGGATCTGCACGCCCTTCCTGCCCGCCTCCTCGACGAAGCCGAGGTGCTTGTCGACCATCGCCTTCTGGATCTCGGCGACGGGCCGCGTCTCGTCGTTCAGCGGGTTGCTGCACTGGATCAGGCCGCAGCGGACGACTTTCTTCTTCGTGTTGCTCATGTCGCTTCACCGTTCACAGGATAGGACTCAGTGCGCGCCCTTCTTCGGGCGCAGCTTCATTCCTTCGTGGACGAACTGGTTCCAGGTCGCGGGCGTGAAGCCGTTGTCGACCTCCTCCATCGTGATGCAGCCCGGCACGGGGCAGACGATCTGGCAGAGGTTGCAGCCGACGCACTCGCCCTCGTCGACGCGCGGAACCCGCGTATTTTCCTGCGGATGGATGCACTGGTGCGCGCCGTCGTGGCACGCGGCCACGCAGAGCTGGCAGCCGATGCACTTGTCGGCATCGATCTTCGCGACGGTCTCGTAGTTGAGGTCGAGGTCGCCCCACTCCTGGAACGGGGGCACGGCCTTGCCGACCATCTGGTCGATCGTGGCGAACCCATGCGTGCGCATGTAGTTCTCGAGCCCGTCGATCATGTCCTCGACCACGCCGTAGCCGCGCAGCATGACCTCGGTGCACACCTGCACCGTGCTCGAGCCGAGCAGGATGAACTCGACCGCGTCTCGCCAGTTCGAGATGCCGCCGATCCCGCTGATCGGAAGGCCGAACTCCTTCTCGCGCGCGAGCGCCGCCACCATGTGCAGCGCGATCGGCTTGACCGCCGAGCCGCAGTAGCCGCCGTTCGTGCTCAGGCCGCCGACGCGCGGCTCGGGCACGAAGCGGTCGATGTCGACCGAGATGATGCTCTTGATCGTGTTGATGAGCGACACGCCGTGCGCGCCGCCGCGCCGCGCGGCGAGCCCGTGCGGCACGATGTCGGACACATTCGGCGTGAGCTTCACGAGGACGGGCACCGTGCTGTACTTCACCGCCCATGAGGTGATGCGCTCGTTGATCCTCGGTTCCTGCCCGACGGCGCTGCCCATGCCCCGCTCGCACATGCCGTGCGGACAGCCGAAGTTGAGCTCGAGCCCGTCGGCGCCCGCGTCGATCGACTTCTTGATGATCTCGCGCCACTCGTCCTCGGTCTCGACCATCAGCGAGACGATGATCGGGTTCTTCGGAAAAAGCCGCTTTGTCTCGGCGATTTCGCGCAGATTCACCTCGAGCGGCCGGTCGGTGATCAGCTCGATGTTGTTGAAGCCCGCGCCCCGCACGCCGCGAATGGAGTGGCCGCCGAAGCGGCTCGACACATTCTGGATCGGCACGCCGAGCGTCTTCCACACCGCGCCGCCCCAGCCCGCCTCGAAGGCGCGCTGGATCTGGGCGCCGCTGTTCGCAGGAGGCGCGCTCGCGAGCCAGAACGGGTTCGGCGAGGCGATGCCGCCCGTGTTCGTCGAGAGATCAGGCGTGATGTCAGGCATGCGCGCGTCCCCCCGTCAGGCCCGCGTGCATCGCGTGCGCCGCGCGCTTTCCTTCGGCGGCCGCGTTCACGACCTCCTTGCCGCCGTTGGTGCAGTCGCCGCCCGCGTACCACTTCGCGCGGCCCGTGAAGCCATGCGCGTCGGTGCGGATGCGGCCCGCCTCCACGCGGATTCCTTCCAATCCCGCAAGCATCGCGCCCAGCTTCGACTGGCCGATCGCAAGCAGCACGAGATCGGCCTCGACTGTGAAATCGCTGCCTTCGACAGGGCGCTTGCTTTCGTCGACGCGCACGCAGCGCACGCGCTCGACGCGGCCCGAGCCCTCGAGCGCCGTCGCCACCGCGCGCCATTCGGCATGCGCGCCCTCGGCGAGCGCCGCGGTCCACTCGTGCGCGTAGCCGCTCATGCCTTCGCGCGCGCCGCGGTAGATCATCTCGACATGCGGGATTCCGAGCCCGACGACCTCGCGCACCACATCGATCGCCGTGTTTCCGCCGCCGATCACGGCCGCGCGGCGGATCGCGCCGAGCTCGACTCGGCCGAGCTTCATGGCCTCGATCCACGCCACCGCGCCGTGCACGCCCGCAAGCTGCTCGCCAGGCACGCCCAGCGTGCTGTCGGCGCCGAGGCCGACGCCGACGAACACGGCGTCGAAGTCGCGTTCGAGCGCCTCGAGCGCGATGTCGGTTCCGATCGCCACGCCCGTCTTCACCTCGATGCCGCCGATCGAGAGCACCCACTCGACCTCGGTCATGGCGCGGTCCGCGCGCATCTTG
>JAJTGK010000163.1 GCA_021297815.1 Planctomycetaceae bacterium | reverse complement strand
TGCTGGTGGTGTCGCAGCCTGATCGGCCCGCAGGGCGTGGGAAGACGCTTACGCCGACGCCGCTTGCGTCGCGGGCGCTTGACCTCGGGCTCGAGGTGGTGCGCCCTGAGGATGTGAACGAAGCGTCGGTGCGCGAACGGATCCGCGCGGCGGGTGCGGATGCGTGGGTCGTCATCGCGTTTGGGCAGAAGCTGTCGCGCGAGCTGCTCGATGGCGTATTCGCGATCAACCTGCACGGATCGCTGCTGCCTGCCTATCGCGGTGCGGCGCCGATCCAGCGTGCGGTGATGGACGGATGTGCCGAGACGGGCGTTTCGGTGATCTCGCTGGCCGAGCGGATGGATGCGGGGCTCGTGTATGCGGAGGCGCGGCGTGCGATCGGATCGACGGAAACATCGGACGAGGTGCATGATGCGCTGGCTGCGCTTGGGCCCGAAGTGATCGCGGAAGTGCTCTCGAGGCACGCGCAGGGGACCTTGGTGGGGCGCGTGCAGGATGAGGCGCGGGCGACACGCGCGCGAAAGCTCTCCAAGAACGACGGGACCATCGACTTCGGTGCGCATGAGGCGAGAGCAGCGCGTGCGCTCGTGAACGGGCTGAACCCATGGCCTGGGTGCACGGTGGTCGTCGGTGCGGTGCCGCTCAAGTTGTGCCGTGTCGATGACGGCGACGCGCAGGGGCTTGGCGGGGATGTTGTTGGCGTCCTGCAGGCTGATGGACGGGTCCGTGCGAAGACGGGGGCGGTGCGGATCCTGGAGATCCAGCCGCTCGGCGGGCGGAAGATGCCTTTCGAGGAGTTCATCCGCGGGCGTGCGGCGCTTGTCGGCACGCTGGTGGAGCCTTTGGTCGCGGGTCCGGCGGCTGGCTGAGGGGTGAAGGGCTGGACTGGGATCGGCCGATAGGGAGCGCGACGCGCTCCCATGGCAGACAAGCAACTCGTGTTCGACTTCGCGGAGCCCGAACCATTCGGTTCGGTGGATGCCGCATCGCCGACGCTTCGCATCGACGCGCCGCTGGTGCGGATCGGCACGCGCAGGGTGGTGACGGCGGCGCCGTCGTCGACGGCGAGTGCGGAACTGCGTCGTCCGCGCACTCCGCGGGGCATCGACCGTTCGCGTGCGGTGCAGCGCAGGTATGACGAGATCGTCGACGCGATGCTCGCCAAGTACAGGCTGCATGTGCGCTGCTGGCGGAACTCGCTCTCGGGCCTCGCCACGCTTCGGCAGTTCCGCGACGGAAGGCTCGAGCATTGGATCGAGTCGCCGTATCCGACGACGCCGCTGCGGATGGCGATCTTCCTGCACGAAGTCGGTCACCATGCGATCGGGCTTGGCGTGCATCGGCCGCGGTGCGTCGAGGAACTTCGCGCGTGGGAGTGGTCGATCGCGGCGATGCGGGCGTTTGGGCTGCGCACCGACGGAACTGTGCTGCGGAGGTTCCGCCGCACGATGCGCTACGAGGTGTGGCGGTCGATGAAGCGGGGCATGCGACGGTTGCCGAAGGATGTCGAGCCGTTCGCGCCGCCGTTCGAGGTCGTTGGTGTTGCCGCGCACGGGGTGTGACGCGTCGCAGATCGCGGTGAGGACGGTGAAGGACCGCGCGCTCCGCGCGCGCGCCCTCGCGAGATGGGAGAACGGGGCGACCCAGTGGCTTCGCACTGGGCACCCGTCGGCCTGCGGCCGACGGCGGTTTCGGTGGGTTGTCTCATCGATCCTCCGAACTCGGCACAACGACGCCGCGCCTTGCGCGGCGGGTGCCCAGTGCGAAGCCGCTGGGTCGCAAGATCACCCAATCTCGGCACGATGCGTCGGGCTCGGATCGATGGAGGACCGCGCCCTCACCCGATCGTGACTTTGATTCACAAGCTCCCCGATCTCAGCACGCCGCCACGCTGCGACATCGATCGCCCCTACACGATCAGCATCGCATCGCCGTAGCTGTAGAAGCGGTACCGCTCCCGAACTGCCGTGGCATACGCCTCGCGCATCAGCTCCATCCCAGCGAATGCGCCGACCAACGCCAGCAGCGTGGACCGCGGCAAGTGGAAGTTCGTCATCAGCGCGTCGGTGAAGCGGAAGCGGAACCCCGGCGAGATCATGATGTTCGTCGTGCCCGTGAAGGCCTGTGCGCGTTCGATCGCCTCGGCCGGAATGCTCTCGAGCGCGCGGACGGTCGTCGTTCCGACCGCGACGACGCGCGCGCCTCCCGCGGCGCGCGGCCCTCCGATCGCGCGCAGCGTCGCAAGCGTCTCCCGCGAGATCGCATAGCTCTCGCGATGCATCGGATGGTCGCGCAGGTCCTCGACCTCGACGGGCTTGAAGGTGCCCGCGCCGACATGGAGCGTGACCGCTGAGCGCGCCACTCCCCGCGCGGCGATGGCGTCGAGCAGTGCGTTCGTGAAGTGCAGCCCCGCGGTCGGCGCAGCCACCGAGCCGCGCGCGCTCGCCTGGGCGTAGACCGTCTCGTACTCCTCGCGGTCGTCGTCGTCGTCGATCTCCTCGTGGCGGTCCTTGCGCGCCTTCAGGATGTACGGCGGCAGCGGCGTGAGACCCGAACGCTCGAGCATCGCGGCGATATCCCCGCCCGCAGGGCCTGCATGGAAGCGCGCGAGCCAGGCCTCGGCGTCTCTCCTGAGCAACTCCACCCTGTCGCCGTGGTCGCGCCCGTGCGCATCGCTGAGCGAGAGCATGTCGCCTTCGCCGAACCGCTTCGCCTGCCGCACAAGGATGCGCCAGGCGTGCGGTTCGGCGCTTGGCTCGAGCAAGAGCCCCTCGGTGTCGCGCCCACGCGCCTCGTCGCGCAGAAGAAGCCGCGCGCGCAGCACGCTGGTCTCGTTCACGAACAGATGGTCGCCAGCCCGCAGCATCGACGGCAGGTCGCGCACCAGGCGGTGTTCGATCACGCCGCGCGCGCGGTCGACCACCATCAGCCGCGCGGCGTCGCGCGGCTCCGCGGGCTTGGTCGCCACCAGCGACGCGTCGAAGTCGTAGTCGAGTTCGCGGGCGAGCATGCGCGCGTCACTTCTTGCGCTGCTTGAACTTCGACTTCGGCGACTGCGTGGCGCTCGACCCCTTGAAGCTCATGCCAGGAATCTGCGGCATTCCAGGCATTCCTGGCATGCCGCCCGCCTTCGCCATCTCGCGCGCGGCCTTCATGCGCCCCATCATGCCGCCCGAGGCCATCTGCGCGGTCATCTTCTGCACCATCTCGAACTGCGTGACCAGCTTGTTCACCTCGTTCGGCGTCGTGCCCGAACCCGTGGCGATGCGACGCACGCGGCTCTTGTTGAAGAGCTTGAGGTCCTGCCGCTCGTCGGCGGTCATCGAGCGGACCATGCCCTCGAGGCGGTCGAACTGCTTGTCGTCGATGTTGACATCCTTGAGCGCCGAGCCGACCCCGGGCAGCATGCCGAGCAGCTGCTTCATCGGCCCCATGCGGCGGATCGACTGCATCTGCGACAGGAAGTCGTCCATGGTCAGCTGGCCCTTCGCGAGCTTCGCCGCCATCTTCTCGGCTTCCTCGTCGCTGACCTCCTCGCGCGCCTTCTCGACGAGCGCGACGACATCGCCCATGCCGAGGATACGGCCGGCCATGCGCTTCGCGCTGAACTCGTCGAGTGCGTCGAACCTCTCGCCCGTGCCGAGGAACTTGATCGGCGCTCCCGTGACCGCCTTCACCGTGAGCGCCGCGCCGCCGCGCGTGTCGCTGTCGAGCTTGGTGAGGATGACGCCGTCGACCTTGAGGCGGTCGTGGAAGCTCTTCGCGCTGCGCACGGCATCCTGACCCGTCATCGCGTCGACGACGAGCAGGATCTGATGCGGCTGCACCGACGCGCGCACGCCCTCGAGCTCCTTCATGAGCTCGTCGTTCACATGCAGTCGGCCTGCGGTGTCGAGGATGACGATGTCGTACTTCTCGGCGCGCGCCTTGTCGACCGCGCGCCGGCACACGCCGACCGCCGCGTTGACCGCCTTGCCGCACTCGGCGCACTTGTCGGGCTCGCCGTAGAAGCCGACGCGCGCGCCGCCCTTCGCCTCGGTCGCGACGCCCTCGACGACCGTCTGCAGCTGCTCGACCGCGGCGGGCCGCTGGAGGTCGGCAGCGGCCACGAGGCACGAGCGGCCCGTCTTCTTGAAGTAGGCGGCCAGCTTGCCGCAGGTCGTCGTCTTGCCCGAACCCTGGAGGCCGCACAGCATGACGACGGTCGGACCCGGGTCGACGAGGAAGATCTTCGAGTCCTCGGGGCCCATGAGCTCGACGAGCTCGTCGTGCACGATGCCGACGAGCTCCTGCCCCGGCTT
>JAJTGK010000162.1 GCA_021297815.1 Planctomycetaceae bacterium | reverse complement strand
CCTGCGAGACATGGAGCACGAGCCGCGCGGCGACGATCTCGGCACCCTGCGGCAGCGCCGACGCGATGTCGAAGCGCAGGAGCGCGCGCCGCGCGAGGTTCTGGTTGGTGCGGCCGGCGAAGAGGTACTGGCCCGCGCCGTTCGCGGCGTTTCCCGAAGCGCTCTCGTAGAGCGTGGCGTCGGCGACGGCATGCAGCGACACCAGTTCGGCGTTCGCGGCGGCCGACAGGCCGAGCGCCATGCAGGCGGTGGTGATGGTTCCTTGTCTTCGCATGTCCCTCGCTCCGTCAGGTAGGCTGATCGACTCCCGAAGGTTCGCAACTCCGAAGGACCGCGACACATGAAAAGGCTGGTCATCGCGACGACAAATCCCCACAAGGTGGAGGAGATCGCCGCCGTTCTCGGACGGCTCGGGATCGAATGCGTGCCGCTCGGGCGGACCGACCTCCCCGAGCCCGAGGAGGACGGTGAGACCTTCGAGGCGAACGCGCGCATCAAGGCCGTGGCCTATGCGAAGGCGCTGGGCGCGACGGTGCTCGCCGACGACTCGGGGCTCGAGGTCGACGCGCTCGACGGCGCGCCTGGGGTGCACAGCGCGCGCTACGCGGGCGTGGGTGCGACGCGGGCGGAGCGCGACCAGGCGAACAACGCCAAACTGCTCGCAGCACTCGCGGGCGTGCCCGATGAACAGCGCGCCGCGCGCTTCGTGTGCGTGCTCTGTGTCGCGGGGCCCGACGGCGCGATCGACGCCGAGGCGCGCGGAACCTTCGAGGGCCGCATCGGCCACGCGCCGCGCGGCGCGAACGGGTTCGGCTACGACCCGCTGCTGGTACTCGACGATGGCCGCACGAGCGCAGAGCTTTCGCCCGACGAGAAGAACGCGCGCAGCCACCGCGGCAACGCGCTGCGCAGGCTCGTGAAGCTGATCGAAGCCGCAGGCTGAGCGAGGCGCTAGATGCCCGCGCGCACGACGCGTCGCAGGCCGTCGTCGAGACGGAAGTACTCGAGGCGCAGCCGTTCGCCGACCGAGCCGAGCCACGGCGCGCGGCCTGCGTGGCGGTCGATGCGGCCGAGCGCGTCGCGGACATCGTCGAGCGTGGCGTGCGCGTGGCCGCGCGAGGCGGCAAGCGCGCGGGCCGTCCATGCGGTGCAGGCGATGTTGAGGACCAGCGCCTGCAGGCCGCGCAGCGCGGGCCAGCCGTAGTAGCCCGCGCCCCACGCACGGCCACCGAGGATCGTCGCGCGCGCGTAGCGCGAGAGCAGCGCGTCGATCGCCTCGTGGTCGGGGCTTTCGGAAAGCGGGGGAATGGCGTCGATCGTGCGGAAATCGGTGCCCGCGAGCAGGCCGCGCGCGATCGCGGGCACGCGGCCCTTGCCGCGGCTGAAGGCACGGCTCGACAGGAGCTGTGCGAGCACGGTGCGCAGGCGCCCGCGCGACTTCGCGTCGTTCACCTGCACATCCTCGAGCCGCGCGTACACGGCCTGGCGCAGCATGCGGACCTGCTTCGGGAGCGCGGGTTCGACGGGAAGATGCTCGAGTTCCGCGGGCAGCGCCGCCGCGAGGAGCGTGAGGAGCTCGGAGAATCGCTTCGCGCGCACCTCGGCGAGCTTCGCCTTGCCGAGGCTTGCCGCGAGCCACGCAAGCCCGTCGAAGCGGTCGCGCAGCGTGACATCGGTGCGCGCGAGGAAGCGGTCGCAGATCTGGGCGAGCGCGTCGAGCTCGCCGTCGCCCGCAGCCATCGCATCGGCGAGGAACGGGCGGTGCGTCGCGAGGCGCGTCTCGGGCAGCGCGCGGCTCATGCGGTCGACCTCGGAGAGGTGCGAGCGGAGCTCGGCGCCCTTGTTCTCGCGCACGCTCTGGCAGGCGAACGAGATGCCCACATGCGTCTTCGCGTCATCGGGCGCGAGCACGAACGGGAACAGCTGGCACGCGACGGGCTTCTCGGCGAAGCCGAACTCCTTGTGCACGCGGCAGAGGCCGTCGTCCATCAGGAAGACGCACGCGCCGTCGGCGCGCTGGCGCAGGTAGCGGCGGCCGCGGAACTCGACGGTCACGCGCTCGCCGAGGCGCTCCTCCCACTTCTGCGCCTCGAGCTTGGCGAGGTCCGCGTCGCGCAGCTGCACGGTGAAGTCGCGGCAGCAGTTGCCGCAGCCGTGGCAGCTGTAGCGCTGCGCGGCGACGGGCAGGACGAGGATCGGGAGCGCGACGGTCATGGCGTTGGTCTGGCGGAGGCTTTGCCCGAGCGTACGCGGCGCACCTTGAGCAGGCACCATGCGGCGCCCGCGATTCCGAGCGGGATCGTGAGGATCGCCTCGCCCGCGCTCTCGAGGAGCGCGAGCTGCGCGGTGAGCGCGTCGATGTCTTCAGCGGGCGCATCGGCGGTGAGCACATAGGGCGCCACGAACGCGACGAGCGCTTCGCGCCAGCCGATGCGGCCGAGCGGGTTGCCCGCACCGAGGATCGCGACCGACGCGAGCATGGCCGTCTGCGCGGGGCCGAGCGAGACGCCCACGATCTTGGCGGCCGCCCACATGCGCAGCGACCACATGACGAGGTCGACCGTGCGGAAGGCGACTCCGCCGTAGAGCGCGCGCGGGTCGACGAGCACGCGCTCGCCGCCCTTCAGGAAGCGCCTCAGCGGCGCCGAGCGGCCGACCGCGCGCGTGGCCGCGCAACCGACCACGATCACGGCGCCGAAGCCCGCGAACCACATCCAGTCGATCGCGAGTTCCTTCCGCCCGGCGACGATCTGCACGAGCCCAGCGACGAGCCCCGCGCCGAGCGTTCCCAGCGTGACGATGGCCACGCCCGCGATCCACGCGCCGATGTCGGTCACGGGCATGCGGTCGATGCGCCAGTGGTAGAGCGCGCGCAGGAAGAGCCCGAGCCGCACGGGCGCGTAGTTGAAGAGCGACGCCATCAGGTTGACGGCCTGCATCTCGCCGAAGCCGAACCTGCGCACGGGGAGCCCGACCGTCCAGAAGGTGAATCCCGAGCACACGATCGAGCCGAGCGTGGAGAGCACCAGCGTCCAGACATGGATCGGCTCGGCCGCGCGCAGCTTCTCGAGCCCGCCTTCGCCCGCGCTCGAGGCCCGCACGACGCACCACGCGACGAGCGCGCAGCCGAGCACGAAGCCCGCGACCTGCAGCGCGATGCGCCGGCCGCTCGGTCGCGGCGGTTGCGTGCTGTTGCCTGCGGGTTCAGACATCACGGCGGCGAGTGTACCGTTCGCGCCGTGCGGCTAGCCGCGCGCGCGGCGGGCGCGGCGCGTGCGCCCGCGCTCGCGCCAGAGCACCACGAACACGCGCAGCCCGTCCTTCATGCGGATCTTCTTGCCTTCCTCGAAGGACCGCGGCACATACGAGACGGGCACCTCGCGCACGCGCAGCCGCCTGCGGGCGACCGCCGCGACGATCTGCGGCTCGATGCCGAAGCGCTCCTCGTCGAGGTCGGGCAGGATCGTGCGCATCGCGGGCACGGTGAAGAGCTTGAGGCAGCACTCCATGTCCTGCACGCGCAGCCCCGTCATGAGGTTGCTCGACACGGTCAGGAAACCGTTCAGCATGCGGTGCGCGAGGCGCTTGAGGCCCTTGAGCGGCGTGGCCCATCGGTTGCCGAGCACGACATCGGCCTCGCCTGCCGCGGCGGGTGCGAGCAGCGCGGCGAAGTCGGCGGGGTCGTATTCGAGGTCGGCGTCCTGAACCAGGATCGCGTCGTCGGCCGCCGAGCGCTCGAGCGCGCGCGCGAAGCCCGTGCGGATCGCCGCGCCCTTGCCGCGGTTCTTCGGATGGGTGACGAGGTCGATCTCGCCGCGGTGCGCGAGGCGTGCGCAGAGGTCCGCCGTCGCCGCGGTCGAGCCGTCGTCGACAAGCGTGATGGCGACCGACCAGCCCGCGGGGAGCGCCGCGCGGCGAACCCGCTCCACGCACGGTTCGAGCGTGGCGGGCTCGTTGAACACGGGCATGACGACATGGAGCGTCGGCATCGTCGCGCTCCTTCCGCCGCCGATCAGGACTGCGACGCGGGCCCGCCGCCGATGGTCGTGCGCATCTGCGTGTCGGCCATCAGGTTCTGCATGCGGTAGTAGTCCATGAGGCCGATCTTCCCTGTGCGCAGCGCTTCGGCGACGGCCTTGGGAACATCGCTTTCAGCCAGCACGACGAGCGCGCGGTTCTTCTGCGCCTCGGCCTGGTACTCGACCTCCTGCGCGACCGCGAGCGCGCGGCGCTGCTCGGCCTGCGCCTGGAAGCGCTTGGTGTCGGCCTCGGCCTGCGCGGCCTGCAGCTGGGCGCCGATGTTCTCGCCGACATCGACATCGGCGATGTCG
>JAJTGK010000044.1 GCA_021297815.1 Planctomycetaceae bacterium | reverse complement strand
TCCGAGCCGCTGGCCGCATCGCGGATGAGATCCCAGTTCGTCTGGGTCATCGAAGGTGTCGCGCGTGTCGTCATGGTCCACCTCGGCCGACGCGGCCTCGAGCCAAGGTACGCAGGGATCGAGGCGCGACGAGGCGACGCGGAGTATTTTCCCGACTTCGTGGACCGTCGGGCTTCGCCCGACGCATCGAGCCGAGACTGGAGATCTTGCGACCCAGTGCCTGCGGACTGGGCACCCGCCGCGCGGAGCGCGGCGGCGACGAGCCGAGTTCGGAGTCTGGACGCAGGACCCACGACCATCGCCGCCGGCCTATGGCCGGCGGGTGTCCAGTGCGAAGCCACTGGGTCGCCCCGTCATCGAGTCTCGCGAGGGCGCGCGCGCGGAGCGCGCGGTCCTTGAGCGTGTCGACCCCGACGAACCTTTAAGGAAAGCCCGAAAAACACAAGCAGGCGGTCGGGCTCCATCGGAGCCCGCCGCCTGCCCTTCGCGAAAGTCGCAAAGGAAAGAACATCCTCGCACCCCCTTCGCGAAGAAGCTTGAGGCCCGTCTCAGGGCCTCAAGCGAAAGTCGCGAAGGAAAAAACGGTCGCAAAGGAAAAAATGGAGCCGGGGGGATTCGCACCCCCGTCCCGATACGTCCGCCCCATCGCGTCTACGAGCGTTTCCGTGCTTTCGATCTCGCCTCGGTCATCCGCGCACGGCGGGCGCCAAACCGAGGCCAGCCTGACTGTTGTCTCGTTCCTCAGCGGTAAGGCATCGCCTTGGAACCAACCCGGTTTTTTGCGCGGGTAGACCTTACCAGGTGTCGGGTCTACTCCACGTCGCCGCGATTAGGCAGCGAGAGCGTACTGCGTGTTGGCAGTTGTTGTTGTGCATCCTTTTTACGTGGCCAGGATGCTCCACGGCTCGCAACGATGGACCGGGTGCGTCCGGTCGAATCTGGTCGGCCCCTGATTGTGAAAGACGATGCGAGTGTAGGCGCTTCCTGTGGAAAGGCAAGCGTCACGCGCCAGGTCGCGCGCGCATGTGCTTGGCGGCGCTGTACGCGGCGACCTTGTAGCACTCCGCGAGCGTCGGGTAGTTGAACACCGTCTCGAGGAAGTAGTCGAGCCCGCCGCCGAGCGAAAGCACGGCCTGGCCGATATGCACGAGTTCGGTGGCCTGCGTGCCGAGGCAGTGCACGCCGAGCAGCGCGCGCGTCTCGCGGTGGAAGATCATCTTGAAGAAGCCCGAGCGGTCGCCGAGGATCTGCCCGCGCGCGATCTCCTCGTAGCGCGCGACGCCGACCTCGTACGGCACCTTCTTCTCGGTGAGCTCCTGCTCGGTGGCGCCGACCATCGAGATCTCGGGAATCGCGTAGATCCCGTAGGGAAAGCCCGCGCGCGTCGGCTTGGCGTCGATGCCGTACATCGCGCACACCGCGAGCCTGCCTTGCTCGGAGCTCGTCGACGCGAGCGCGGGGAAGCCGATGACATCGCCCGCCGCCGAGATGTGCGCAACGGATGTGCGGAACTGCGCGTCGACCGTGATGCGGCCCCGTTCGTCGGCCACGACGCCCGCCTTCTCGAGCGCGAGGCCCTGCGTCGCGCCGGTGCGGCCGATCGAGAACATCGCGGCATCGACGACGACGCGCTTGCCGCTCTCGAGCTCGATGTCGGCGCAGCGCGGTTCAGGCTGCGAATCGATGTGCTTGACCGCTTCGCCGAGGCGGAAGGTCACGCGCGCCTCGCGCATCTGGTGGATGAGCTCGTCGACGATCTCGGCGTCGCAGAACTCGAGCGGACGCTGGTGGCGATCGACCACCGTCACCTCGACCCCGAGCCTCGCGAACATCGACGCATACTCGATGCCGATCACGCCGCCGCCGATCACCGCCATCGTGCGCGGCAGCTCGTCGAGCGTCAGGATGTCGTCGCTGGTCAGGATCGTGCGATGATCGTTCGCGACGGGCGGCGGCGCGGGCACGCTGCCGACCGCGATCAGGATGTCGGCGGCGGTGAGCGTGCGCGCCGAACCAGCGCCCTGCGCCGCGACCGACACCATGTGCGGGTCGACGAACGACGCCGTTCCCGACACGAGGTCGACCCCGTTGCGCGAGAGCTGCCGCGCCACCACATCGAGCTCGCGCTCGATGACCTGGTTCACGCGATGGAGCAGGTCGCGCATCGTCGGGCGCGGGCGCTCGACGGGCGTTCCCCCTGCGAGCGACGGCACATGCGTGAGCGACAGCACCGCCTCGCGGAAGGTCTTGCTCGGCACCGTGCCCGTGTGCAGGCACACGCCGCCGACCATGCGCTGGCGCTCCACGATCGCGACGCGCTTCCCGAGCTTGGCCGCCTGCACGGCCGCGCGTTGTCCCGCGGGGCCGCTGCCAAGCACGATGAGGTCGTAATCGAACGCCATGGCGCGAGTGTACGGGCGCACGCGACCCCGTACACTCGCCGCATGCCGAGCGAAGGCGAACGGTTGCGCATCGTGTTCATCTGCACGGGAAACATCTGCCGCAGCCCCGCGGCGGAGAACATCTTCCGTCACCGCGCCGAGGCCGAGGGATTGCTCCCCGAGCTCGAGATCGACTCCGCAGGCACAGGCGGCTGGCACGAGGGCGAGGCGCCCGACGCGCGGTCTGCGGCGGCGTTGCGCCACGCGGGCTACCCCGTCGACGGCTTCGCGCGCCCGCTGCGCGCACGCGACTACGGCGCGTTCGACCTCTTCGTGTGCATGGACTGCACGCATGTGCGCGAGGTCGTCGACCGCGGCGCACCGCGCGAGCGCGTCGTCCTCATCCGCCACTTCGACGATACGCGCAGCCACGACGATGTGCCCGACCCGTACTACGGCGGACACGAGGGCTTCACCGAGATGATCGCGATGCTCGAGGCGTCGATGGACGGCCTCTTCGCCCGCGTGCGCGAGGAGCTCGCGCGAAAGCGGGGGCGCTGATGGAGATCGACCCCGCCACGCTGACCGAGGCGCGCCGCTACGGCCTCCTGATCGGCGCGATCGTGCCGCGGCCGATCGCGGTCGTGGGCACGGTCGACCGCGCGGGTCGGTCGAACCTCGCGCCGTTCTCGTTCTTCAACGGGATCTCGAGCGAGCCGTTCCTCGTGATGTTCTGCCCCGCGAACCGCGAGGACGGCGGCGAGAAGGACACGCTTGCCAACGCGAAGTCCGAGGCCGAAGGCGGCACGGGGTGCTTCTCGATCGGCCTCGCCACCGAGCGCACCGTGCGGCGCGTGGTGGCGTGCTCGGAGCGATTGCCGCACGGCGAGAGCGAGTTCGCGCTGTCGGGCCTGACACCCGCGGCGTGCGTGCGCATCCGCGCGCCGCGTTTCGCCGAGAGCCCCGTGACCTTCGAGTGCGAGACCGTCGAGGTGAAGCGCTTCGCGCCAGGTGTGCCTGACGGCGGAAACCTGATCATCGGGCGCGTGGTCTACCTGCATGTCGACGACGGCGTGCTCGACGAGCGCGCGCGCATCGACCCCGCGCGCCTTGAGGCGGTGGGCCGCATGGGCGGCGCGAGCTACTGCACGACGCGCGACCGCCTCGAGATTCCGCGCGGGCGCGCGGCGCTCGGCGGTTGACGCTCGAAGCCCGATGCGACGCGGCGCTTAGCCGTTCTTCTTCGCGAACTCGCCCATGAAGTCGGCAAGGATGCGGCAGCCGTTCGTGGGGAACGCGTTGTAGATCGACGCGCGCATGCCGCCCGCCTCGCGGTGGCCGAGGAGGCCGAACATTCCGTGCGTCTCGGCCTCTGCGACGAACTTCGCGTCGAGCTCGGGCTTGGGCGTGCGGAAGCAGATGTTGAGGTGCGAGCGGCACCACTTCTCGGCGGGCCACGAGTAGAAGCCGCCCGAGTTGTCGACGGCGTCCCAGATCAGGCCCGCCTTGTAGGCGTTGTTCTGCGCGATCGCGGCGGGGCCGCCGACCGACAGCGTCCACTCGGCCATGAGGCCGATCACGCGCACCGCGAAGGTGGGCGGCGTGTTCAGGCGCGAGCCCGCGGCCGCGTGGTCGGCGAACCGCAGGATCTGCGGCAGGCGCGGCGTGGCGCTCTCGATGAAGTCCTTGCGCGCGATGACCAGGCTCGCGCCCGACGCGCCGAGGTTCTTCTGGCCTGCGGCAAGCACCATGGCGTGCTTCGAGAAATCCCACGGGCGCGAGAAGATGTCGCTCGTCGCGTCACCGATCAGGGGCAGGCCCGTCTCGGGCGGTGCCCAGAAGGTCGTGCCCTCGACGGTGTTGTTCTGGCAGTAGAGGAGGTACTTGGCGCCCGCGGGCTCGGTGAACTCGCCCTTCTTCGGCACGCGCGCGTACTTCAGGGCGCGCCCGTCGAACGCCACGGTCACAGGGCGGCAGCGGAGCGCCTCGGTGTAGGCCTTGTACGACCAGATCGAGGTGTCGATGTACGCGGCGGTGTCGTTCTCGCCAAGGAAGTTGAGGGGCAGAAGCCCGAACTGCACGGTGGCGCCGCCAGGCATGAAGAAGACGGCATAGTCGCTGCCGACCCCCGCGGCCTTGCGGCAGGCCGCCTCGGCCTCGTTGTTGAGCGCCTCGTACAGGGCGCCGCGGTGCGAGAGCTCGAGCAGGCCGATGCCGCCGCGGCGGCAGTCGAGGAGCTCCTCGCGGAGCTGCTCGAGCACGCTCTCGGGCATCACGGCGGGGCCCGCCGAGAAGTTGTAGACGCGGCCGTTCGAGGGGGTCTCGGGCAGCAGGGCGCGGGAGAGGTTCTGCGCGGCAGGGGTCATGGTGGTCACAGGAGGTGATGGTAGCGGGTGGGGAAGGCTCGGCCCGCGGCGGCTAGCGTGGGACCGCGATCGCGCGGGGGAGCCGCCACGGTTCGCCCGCGAAGACCACCGCGAGATGTCCGCCGACATGCGGCGCCGCACAGCGATTCAGGTGCGCGAGGATCGCCTCGGCCTCCACCGCGCGAAACCCGCTGTAGGTCGTGCCGCTGCGGGTGGTTCCGTGGAAGAGCGGCCGCTGGCGGGTCTCTGCCTCGAGGAGCGCGTGCAGCGATTCGTCCGGGCGCGACTCGACCGCCGCGCTTGCGCCGCCGCAGAGCAGCGCGAGCCTGCGCAAGCCATCCTTCGACGCGCGTACGACGACGAGCGAGGGCGGCAGGTCGACGAAGAGCCCGCGCTCGACGAGCATGGCCGCCTCGGCGGCGAGTTCGGCATCGGTGAGCGTTTCGAGGCGCCCGAGCTCGTCCGTGGCCGCGTTGGGATCGCCGAGCGGATTCGCGACGCCTGCGATGGCCGTGCCTGCAGGAACCGCAAGGTTGGGGGCGAAGCCGAACGGCATGTCGTGAGTCTAACGCCGCGGCGCGGGGGGCCTTCGCGTTGGTTTTCACGCGCCGAGTGTCCTCATGCCGACGAGCCCGCCCGCATGAGCGTCGCGTGTTCCAACAGCGTGTCGATCGATGTCTTGGATCGCGCCGAGAGCCTGATTGCGGCGATTCGCCCGGGTCGGGCAGTGCTTTCGCACGGGTTTCGGGTTGATCGACGCACCGAGCCGCGATGGCGGCTCGAGGGCACGGCAACATTGCTCACACTTGGGACCGTTCTCGGAACCATGGTCGAGCTTCATGGCCTCGAGGGCGCCCCTTGGTGGATCTCGGGCGTGTCCGAGAAACCGTTGCCTCTGGGCACCAGAGTGAGCATCGGGTTCAGCGATCCATCATGTCGTCCAGGATGCGGTTTGGTTGAAAGATGCAATCCTTGTTGTGACGGCGGTTTCCGCTTTGCCGTCAGATTCGTCGAGGCTACTTTCAGTTAAGTGCAGAGATGCGGCTTCTTCGTCCGATGCCGTATGACCGAGTTGTAGGGGCTTCCTCTGAGCACGAACTTGTCCCGATGGTGGATGTGCCTCATGCAGGGAGCGGTGTCGGCCGATCTTCGAGAGTTCGCGCTTCGGCGTGCATTCTCGCAGGGAGTGCCTGCACAGTCGTGAATCGTCCGTCGGCCAGGGCGCCGGACGCGTGGATACGAAATCGACCAAGGCTGCGTGGGCCTTGGCAGCGAAAGTCAGCGACCGGCCAATGCCTCGGATCGGTCGCGCCAGGGAACCTCTCGAGGTTCATGTTCCGAGGCGTCACGGAGCTTTCCAGCATGTCAGTCAAGCGTTCGATTCGTCGTGGCTTCACGCTCATCGAAATTCTGATCGTCGTCATCATCCTCGGCATCCTTGCCGCGATCGTGATCCCGCAGTTCACGAACGCCTCGCAGGAGGCGGTCGAGAGCTCGGTGAAGACGCAGCTTCAGACGATTCGTGGGCAGATCGAGCTGTACCGCGTGAAGAGCGGCGGCGCGATTCCTCAGGGTGATGCCGCTGCTCTCTGGGCGGCGCTCATCACGCCGGGCGACCTCGATGGCGACACGGTGGACGAGAAGCCCTTCATCGCCACGGCGCCCGTGGCTCCGAAGGACTTCGCGTGGGTCTATGACCCCGCGGCGCTCCCCCCCGCCCAGGTCTTCACGATCACCTACACGGGTACGGTGGGCGAGTGGACCGACGGCACCGACGATCCCGACACCTGGTGATCGGCCGCGACGAGCCTTCTGAAAGATCTCGGATCCGCGCAGGGAAACCTGCGCGGATCCTTTGCTAAGGCAACGCCAACGGCATGGGGAACGAGCCGCGTGCGCTCCTGGTTCGAGCGGGGCGATGATGCCTCCGGCTTCCGAACCTCGCGTCCGACGCGCTCCGCTCGGGTGAACTGCGCCGAAGTGCCGATACACGCAGTCGTTGTCATGCCGTCGACCCTTGTCTGAACAGCTCTCTGATCCTCATCGCTCCTGGAGCACCTCCGCATGAACATGTCGAACACGCCCGATGCCCGCAAGACTCGCAACAGCGCGGCCCGCTGGACGCTGCTCAACGCTGCGCTCCTTGGCATGACCGCCTGGATCGCCTTCAGCCAGGGCAGCGGCCTCGGCACCTTCGCGCAGGCGAGCCCGCCCGCGCAGAGCTCGCTCGACAAGGACCGCGCCGCTGCGAAGAGCGGGCAGGGCGACCCCTTCGACCCCGCCGCACGCCAGCTCGAGCTGCTCGCCGAGGTGCGCGCGATTCGCACGGAAGTGGCCGCGCTGCGCGAACTCATGCGCTCGGGAAGCGCGAAGGTCTCGATCGCGAATGCCGACGAGCTGAAGCTCGACATCGACTACAAGAAGATGCGCGACGCGATGCGCGCGCCGTGATTCCGTGCGCCATCGGCACACGGGACGGCTTGCGACGGAACGGAACGCGGGGCAAGGATCGGAAGCAATGACATGATGCGTCGCGCCTACACGCTCATCGAGCTCATCATGGTCGTCACGCTGCTCGGGCTTTCCGCGGCGCTGCTGATCCCGTATCTCTCGGGCCGCGGCGACTTCGACACCCAGGCGGCGGTGCGCGCGCTGATCAGCGATGTCTCGTTCGCGCAGAGCGACGCGCTTGCGAACCAGGGCTTCCGCCGCGTGCACTTCTTCGAGGACGGCAAGGGCTGGTGCCTGCTGAAGCTCGACGAGACGCAGCTCAACGACCCATACGACGCCGCGACCGCGCAGTATGTGCGGGACCCGCTGCAGGGAGCCCAGTTCAGCAGCGGCTACATCGTCGACTTCACCAAGCAGGATCGCTACAAGACGGTCACGATCGAGAGCGTGGACATCGACAGCGGTGGGCGCTCGATCACCTTCGACGAGCTGGGAGGCACGGTGGGCTCGAACGGACTTCCCGGGACGGGTGGTTCGCTCGTGCTGCGGTCTCCCGACGAGGCGTATCGCCTGGACTTCGCAGCGTTGACAGGCAAGATCCGCGTCACGCGCCTGGCAGATAACGGCTGATCGGCGCGCAATGGGTGCTCGGACTGTGCGGCGCCGCACCATGCGGTGAATTCCTGAATCACTCGGCGTTCCGGCGAAAGCGACCCTGCGATTCGGCCGACGACCACTCCGCAGCGGCTGTCCGCCGCCTGCGGAGGCTCCCGATGGGTCTGTGGCGTTTGCCTTGGCATCGATCGATTGGTCCCATTGGGATCGATCTTGGCGCGGATCGCCCGCGTGCGGTGCAGGTACGCCTTGGTTCCGACGCACCCGTGCGCTCGGTCGAGGCGGCCTGTGGCGCCGCCGACGACATCGCGCGCCGCATGACGGCCCTGTTGCCCGAAATGCGACGCGCAGGCTTCACGGGCCGCGAGGTGGTGCTTGGGCTTCCGCGATCGGTGGCGCGCATGCAGGTCGTGCGTATGGCCGCGGTCGCGGGCAATGACGCGCCCGACGCGGTGTCGTGGGAGGCTTCGGAGCGACTGGGAATTCCGCACGATTCGATCGTGGCGAGTTCGATCGTGACGGGCGCGCAGGCGCAGTCGAGCGACACGCGCGAGGAGCGTATCGTCGTGGGCATCGATCGGCGCGAGGTCTCGGCAGTGCTCGAGACCCTGCTTGGCGCCGGCTACGAGCCGAGCCTGGTCGAGCCGCGGTTCGCATCGATCGCGCGCGCGTTGAGCAGGCGTACGCGGCGCGACGCCGATGTGGCGAATGTTCGCGCGGTGCTGCATGTCGACCACGACGGCTCGACGGTGCTTGTGCTGCGCGGCGAGCAGATCGCCTTCTGCCGCGAGCTGGCGCTCGGCGGGCGCGACCTCGACGCTGCGGTCGCGGCGCGTCTCGGCGTGTCGGCCGAGCAAGCGGCGATGCTGCGTTCGCGGCGTCTCGCGGCGTCGGCGGGTCAAGGCCCCGCGGTCGACGCGGTGGCCGAGGACTCGGCGCTCGTCGCAACGCGCGCGACGCTCGACATGCTGGCGGGAGAAGTCGCGCTCTGCCTTCGGTACTTCAATGTCTCGTTCCGCGGCGGGCAGGTGCAGCGCGTGGTGCTCGCGGGTCCGCATGCGCTCGAGCCCAGGCTCGCGTCGACGATCGAGGAGTGCGTGCGCGTTCCCGTGGCCGATGCGTCGGCGGAACTGCCAGCAGGGCTGACCAACTCGAGCCTCGCTTCTTCGGCGATGGACTGGTGCGCGGCCTTCGGGCTGGCGGCTTCCGTCGAACGCCGCGCGGCTTCCGCAGGGGAGCGTGCCGCATGAATGTTCAGACGCTCGACCTGCTGCCTGCCGAGGTGAGGACGCGCATCCAGCGCGGAAGGCTCACGCGCCGGCTGACGTTCGCCGCGATCGGCGTGACCACGCTGATGCTGGCGACGGTCGGCGCTGCGGATTGGGTGCATCGGCACTCGGCCAGGGTGCTGCGCGAGGCACGCGAGACCGCGGCGGGTGCCGTCGCGATCGAGGCCGAGATGCGGCAGCTCGAGCTGCAGCGCAAGGTGGCGAACGATCTGCTCGAGCAGCAGCGGTCGCTCGCCGTCACCGTGCCCGCGAGCGGCTTGATCCACGCCGTGTCGAGCGCGCTGCCTGCGGGCTCGCTGCTCGAGACGATCGAGCTGAAGTTCCTGCACATCCAGGGCGAGCCGCGCAAGGGCCGTCGCGCGGTGCGCACCGAACGCGATCCGCGCGAGATGCAGGGAGAGATCGCGGGTCTCGCCGCGAGCGATGCCGATGTCGGCACGATCGTCGACGCCCTCGCCAAGGTCGCGCCGATCTCGAATGTCAGCCTTGAGTCGAGCCGCAGCAGGGAGTTCCGCGGAAAGAGCGCACGCGAGTTCCGCATCACCTTCCGCGTCGACCTCGAGCGCCGCTGGCGCATGCCAACCGTGTCGGCCGATGCGGCCTCGTCGATGGAGGGGCCGCAATGATGCGTTCGCTGAGGACATCGGCCATGCTGCTCGGCGTCTCGGTCGCCGTGCTGGGGCTTGCCATCTGGAAGGTGGCGATTCCCGCATTCGAGGAAGGCGAGCGCCGCATGCTCGAGGCGGGTCGACTGCTCGCGCTCGGATCGCAGGAGGCGGCGCTGCGAAA
Source organism: Planctomycetaceae bacterium (assembly GCA_021297815.1). GTDB lineage: Bacteria > Planctomycetota > Phycisphaerae > Phycisphaerales > SM1A02 > QWPT01. The sequence continues at coordinate 7,281 of JAJTGK010000044.1, read as the reverse complement.
GGAATGCGAGGCTGCTCGCGGTGAACTGGAACGCACGCTTGCGCGCGTGCGCACCACGGTGCGCGCGATTCCGAGCGAACCCGATCAGGCGCAGCTCATGCGCATGCTGGCGGTGGGCGCCGACCAGGATGTGGGCAACCAGGTGATCACCGCGGGTGATCCCGTTCCCGCGACCACTTCGGATGCGAGCCCGTTCCGCGCGGTGCCTGTGACCGTCGAGATGGAGTCGACCTTCGCCCGCGTGATGCAGGTTCTTGCACGCGCCGAGCGGGATGTTCGTCTTGTGCGCCCGATTCATGTGTCGATCGTGCGGCCCGCCGACGCCGCGGGCGATGCGAAGCAGGGCGAGGCCTCGCGCTTCGTGAACGCCCGCATCGAGCTCGACGCGGTGTACGGCTCGGCGCTCGAAGGAGGCTCGCGATGATTCCTGCCGATTCGAAGCCAGCACGCGCGCTCGATTGGATGCGGCGCCGCAGGGGAGCGCTCACGCTCGTCGCCATGCTCGGCGTCGTGGTGTGGGCGAAGCCGATGGGCCTTCTCCTGTGGGCGCGCATCCGCATCCTCACGAGCATCCCGAAGACCGCGATCGCAGACGAGCCGCAGACCATCGAGGACCGAGAAGCTGAGCCCCCTGAAATCGATACAGGGATCCGCGACGATTTCAGCGTCATCACCGATCCATTCGCGATCGACGGTGCCGTCTTCCCAAGTCCAACGAGGTCGGCAGAAACGGCGCGCTCCGAGGCGCCGATCTTCAAGCCTGAAACGGTAAAGGTCGAAAACCAACGACCTGATGGACTTGAAACGGCACGGCGCGCGGCGGAACGGTTCCGCCTCCAGTCGGCCGGGGCAGGGCTCACCACGGCGGTCATCGATGGTCGGACCCTTCGGATCGGCGACATCCTCGAGTCTTCGGACGGCGTGCAGTTCACGCTCGTCGAGGTGCGCGAGCAGTCGGTGGTCCTCGAATGCGACGGCCAATCGTTCGAGATCGGCTTCCGTGGCACGGGCTTTGCCAATGGCGGCTCCAAGCCGTCGTCCCGCAGGCCTTGAGCGAACGACTGCCTCTCACACACCAGTGAACCGGATGGCGAGCGCGCAGCAGTAGGCGCGCGGACCGCATGCACGAGCGCGGCCTTGGCCGCATTGATCGCGAGTCGGCCGCGTGGCCGATAGACGCCCGAGACACCCATGCTTCACACCAACGACTCCTCGCCGCTCCGTTCCTCGCATCGCATCGTCCGCAACGCGTGCTTCATCGCGACGCTGGCCGCCTCGGGCCTTGCGTACGCGCAGGACGGCGCGCCCGCCGCTCCCGAAGCCGCGCCCGCTGCAGCTCCGCAGACTGCTCCCGCGCCCGCGACGGGCAAGGGCCAGGTGACTCCGTCGGCCGGCAAGAGCGCGGGCGACACCTTCACCGTGCAGTTCCAGGAGACCGACATCCTGCAGGCGCTGCAGATGCTGTCGCTCCAGGGCCGCCGCAACATCGTGGCCTCGAAGGGCGTCTCGGGCACGGTGACCGCGAACCTCTACGATGTGACGGTGTTCGAGGCTCTCGAGGTCCTCATGCGCGCCAACGGCCTGCGCATGGAGGAGTCGGGCAACTTCGTCTATGTCTACACCGCCGAGGAGTTCGACGAGCTGATGCGCTCGCGCCTGAAGCGCGAGAGCCGGCACTTCCGCCTCGAGTACCTGAACGCGAAGGACGCCGCCGACTTCATCACCCCGATGCTCTCGGCGCAGGGCAAGGTCTCGTTCGTCGGCGATGTCGACAAGGGCTTCCAGGCCTCCGAGTCGGACGGCGGCACCGACAGCTGGGCGCTGCAGGGCATGATCGTGGTCAGCGACTTCGCCGACCAGCTCGGGGCGATCGAGAAGCTGCTCAAGGACATCGATACCCCGCCGTCGCAGGTCGTGGTCGAGTCGACGGTGGTCGCGACCAATGTCGACCAGGCCGACGGCTTCGGCGTCGACATCTCGGTGATCGGCGACCTCGACTTCACCGACCTCACGGCGCCCGCGCTCGGCGCGGCGGACCTCTTCAACGGCTCGGTTGATGGCGTTTCGACGAACGAGGGAACCTCGGTCAACACGGGCGTCGCGGGCTGGGACAAGGCCTCGACCCTGCGCGTCGGCGTGATTTCGGACGACATCGCCGTGTTCCTGCGCATGCTCGACGAGGTCACCGACACGACCGTGCTTGCGCGGCCGCGCGTCATGACCCTGAATCGCCAGCGCGCGCAGATCCTCATCGGTACGCGCGTCGGCTACCTGTCGGCGACCACCACGCAGACCGCGACCACCCAGACGGTCGAGTTCCTCGACTCGGGCATCAAGCTCATCTTCCGTCCGTTCATCTCGTCGGACGGCTCGATCCGCATGGAGCTTGCGCCCAGCGTGAGCGAGGCGAAGATCGTCGACCTGCAGGACACCTCGGGCCAGACGCTGCCCGTGCCGAACGAGGACACCAGCGAGATCGTCACCAATGTCCGCGTGAAGGACGGCCAGACGCTCGTGCTCGGCGGTCTGTTCAAGGAGACCACCAAGATCAACCGTCGCCAGGTGCCCGTTCTCGGCGATGTGCCGATCCTCGGCAACGCGTTCAAGGGCTACGACGACGAGCTGAAGCGCCAAGAGATCATCTTCCTGATCACCCCGACGATCATGAAGGACGAGCTCGCCCGCATCTGGTCGGACGAGGCCCGCGAGTTCGAGCGCGCCGTCCGCATCGGTTCGCGCGAGGGCCTGCTGCCGTGGTCGCGCGACACGCTGACCACCGAGCAGAACCAGGCCGCGATCGACGCGATGGCCGCGGGCGACAGCGAACTCGCGCTGCACCATGTCGAGAACTCGCTGCGCCTGATGCCTGAGCAGCCCGAGATCATCCGCCTCCGCGAGATGCTCCAGGGCAACGCCACGACCGCGAGCGCGCACTACGAGCGCAGCATGATGCAGCGCGTCATCAAGAGCCAGCTTCTCAACGACCCCTCGAACGGCAAGCCGAAGTCGGCTCCCGTGGCCGCGCCTTCGACGGCGGCGCCCGCCCCGACCAAGTCGGGCGGCACGGCCGCGGGCGCGGTGAAGCCCGCGAGCGGCTCGGCGCCCGCCAAGGCGGCGCCGACCACCACCACCCCGGCCAAGGCGGGCGGTTGACCGCGTGGCGTTCGTTGAACGCCCCGGCCCGAAAGGGCCGAAATAACCAGTAGACATGGACCCGCGCCCGAACAGGGCGCGGTCCTGTTTGAGTTGTCCGCGCATCCCGCATGCCGCACCCGAGGACCTTCATGGCCGCCTTTCCGCGCACCGCACTCGTCACGCTCGCCGTCTCGCTTCCGCTCTCCGTGCTGATCGTCCAGGGCTGCGCGCCGCGCGCCTCGGGCGTGCAGGCGCGGCAGGAGGCCGACGCGCGGTTCCGGCGCACGACGAGCATCGTGAACTTCGACCAGGCCAAGCAGGCCTTCGAGGCGGGCGAGCTCGACAAGGCGCGCAAGGAGATCGAGTCGGCGCTTGCGCGCAGCAACAAGGAAGCGAAGTACTGGTCGCTGCTCGGCCGCATCGAGATGGAGTCGAAGCGCCTCGAGAAGGCGATCGAGGCGTTCGGCAAGTCGATCGAGTGCGATCCCACGCTCGCCGAGCCGTACTACTACCGCGGCATCGTGTACCAGCGGTGGAACGACAACACGAAGGCCATCGCCGACTACGCGAAGGCCGCGGAGCTGGCGCCCGACCGCATCGCGTACCTGCTCGCCGCGGCCGAGATCATGGTGGCCGACCGCAAGCTTGACGATGCGCGCGCACTGCTTCTGCCGAAGCTCGCGTACTTCGAGCACAACGCGGCCATGCACGAGCTGCTCGGCGATATCTCGTCGCTTTCAGGCGACCCCGCCGCGGCGGCGCGCAGCTACGAGCGCGCGATCCTGATCGACCCCGAGGCGCCGATGATCGCCGAGAAGATCATGTCGGCGCAGTTCAACGCAGGTGAGTGGCAGGGCTGTCTCGAGTCGGTGCGCCGCGAGCGCGCCAAGTTCTCGACGACCGCCGACGGCTTGCGCCCCGCGCTGCCTGTCGAGGTGTACCGCTACGAGGGCCGTTCGCTGGCGATGCTCGGCCGCCTGACCGAGGCGCGCGCCGTGTTCGCCGACCAGGTGCGGGCGTTCCCCGAGGACACCGACGGCTGGGCCGATCTCGCGACGGCGTCGCTCGAAACGGGCGACCTCGACCGCGCGGAGATCGCGGCTGAACGACTGATCGCGCTTTCGGCCGATGGGGCCGACGGCTACGCGCTGCGCGGCATGGTCGCGAGCGCGCGTGGCGACGCCGAGGGCTCGGTGCGCTGGTACCAGCAGGCGTGCGACCGCGACACGAAGCGCATCGACCTGAAGGTCGCGCTTGGGCTTGCGCTGCAGGCGGCTGGGAACCCGGCGGAGGCGTCGCGGGTGCTCGCCGAGGCGCTGAAGCAGGACCCCGAGAACGAGCTGGCCCGGGCGGCGTTCGCCAGCGTGGGCGGAACCTCGGGAAACAGCGGACAGGACTGAAATCGGACCCTCCGATGCCCGATGGGACAGGTGATGTCCCGTCTGGCAGAGCCGCTATCCGAGCGTTCACGGCGCGAGGCGATCTCGCGTGGTGTCGCCGTGGCCGCAGGTGCGGCGGCGGTGGGCGTGGCTGTGGCGCTTGCGGACGGGGGATGGGTCGCGTCGATCACGGGCGCGCTGGCCGCGGCCGTGGCCGCATGGCTGGCCGCGGCACGGCGGGGCTCGGACGAGGCGCAGGCGGTGGCTTCACAGGCGACCGCGCGCTCCGATGGCGATGTGGCGCGGCTTGGTGAACTCGAGGTCCTGAAGCGCGCGATCGAGGTGCGGTGCGCGCAGCGCACGGCGCTGCTCGATGCCGCGACCGACGCGGTGCTGCTTGTCGACCGTCATGGTGAAACGCTGTACGCGAACCGTGCGGCGGCGCAGCTTCTTGGCGAGGCCGCCGCGGCTGCAGGCACGCGCGCGGCACTTACGGAGCTTCCCGCGGCCGTCGGCCGCGCGGTGCAGGGCGTGGTGTCGGGGCATGGCGGCGAGCGTCGCCGCATCGAATGCGATCTGCACGACGACCGTACCGCGCCTGTCGTGGCGCAGGTGGTCGCGGTCGGCACGCCTGGCGACGGTCACGCGGCGATCCTCGTGCGCGATGTGCGCGCCGAGCGCGAGGCGGGCCGCATGAAGAGCGAGTTCGTCGCGAAGGCGAGCCACGAGCTGCGCACGCCGCTGGCGGCGCTGCGCGCGTCGGCCGAGATGCTGGCCGACGGTGAGTTCAAGAGCGATGCCGAGCGCGCCGAGTCGATCGAGATCATGCTCGTCGAGTGCCAGCGCCTCGAGGAGCTCGTCGACCGCATGCTCGACATCGGGCGCATCGAGAGCGGCATGGCGCGCATGCACGCGGAGCCGGTCGATCTCTCGCGGCTCGCCGCCGACTGCGTGACCGAGCAGGCGCCTGCGGCGCTCGCGCGCAGGATCTCGCTTCGCACGGGCATGCTCGAGCAGGGCGCGATCGCGCTCGCCGACCGGCCCAACATCAAGCAGGTGCTGCTCAACCTGATCTCGAACGCCATCAAGTACACCCCCGAGGGCGGCGAAGTCGCGGTCGAGGTCGGCATCGACAACCTCGCGAAGTCGGTGGTCGTCTCGGTGCGCGACAACGGCATCGGCATCCCCGACACGGCGCTCCCGAAGCTGTTCGGCAAGTTCTACAGGGTCGAGAACCACGAGAAGGTCGCGAAGGGCACGGGACTCGGGCTCAACCTGTGCCGCAATATCGTCGAAGCAATGCATGGAGGCCAGATCGGGGTCGACTCGCGGGTCGGGCAGGGTTCCCGCTTCTGGTTCACGGTCCCAATGGAGCAGGCGACGAAGCGCGCCGCCTGAATCGTCATGCAGAGCGAATCAAGCCGCGGGCGCATCCTGGTGGTCGACGACGAGGCGCACATCGTGCATGTGGTGTCGCTCAAGCTGCGCAACGCGGGCTTCGAGGTGCGCACGGCGAGCGATGGCGACGAGGCGCTGGCGTTGCTCTGCGAGGAGCCCGCGATGCTCGTGGTCACCGACCTGCAGATGCCCACGATGACGGGCATCGAGCTGGCGCGCGCGATGGCGGCGCGTCCTGCGCTTGCCGCGATTCCCGTGCTCATGCTCACCGCGCGCGGGCACCTGCTCGGCGAGGGCGAGGCGAGCGGCTCGAACATCGCGCGCGTGGTGCACAAGCCGTTCTCGCCGCGGGCGCTCCTTGCCGAGATCGAGGCGCTCGTCGGCGCGACCCCGCGCCGGGAGGCTGCGTGAACGGATCGGCCGTCCATCGCCTGCAGGAGTTCGCGCGCGCGTTGCGTGGCGCGGATGCCGTGCTCGTGCCGATCGACGCGTCGGCCGCAGACCCGTTCCGCGTCGACGCGACCGACATGCTGCACGCGCTGTGCGCGTCGCCCATGGCGCGCGCGGCGCTGGCGCGGCTGGCGGCGCGTTGGGCGATCGACGCACCTGCCGTCGCCGAACCGATTCCAGGGCTGGCCGTGATGCCGCTTCCGCTTCCGCGACAGGCGGCAGGCGGGCGTTTCGCGGCGGTCACGCTGCTTTCCGAGGCGCTCGACGGCGAGACGATCGAACAACTCGCGCAGTCGGCGCGCGTCGATGCGCGGCTCGCGCGCACGCTGCTGCGCGCGGTCGGGCTTTGCGAGCGCCGCGGACTCGGGCGGTTCGCGCGGCTCGTGGCGGCGCTTGCGCGCAGCGAGGCCGAGCGCCTGGCGGGCGTCGAGTCGGGCGACCAGCTTTCCGCGGCATTCGAGGAACTCCACCTCCTGCATTCGCTCTCGGGCGAGATGGCGGTGGGTGCGTCGCCCACGCGCTTCGTGTCGCGCACGCTCTCCGAGCTTCGCCAGACCATGGGCTGCCGCTGGACGGCGCTGCGCTTCACGGGCCCGGGCGCGCAGCTGCTCGGCCTTTCGAACGGCGGCGTGATCGCCGACGGCATTGACACGGGCGAGGCGCGCCGCAGGCTCGACGGCACGCAAGACCTCGGCCGCGCGCTCGTGGTGGGCAGCGACCTCGTGATCGCGCCTGTGCGCCGCGAAGGCGAGGCGATCGGCGTGCTCGCCGCAGGCGAGCGCTTCGCGGGCGACGGCGCGATGTCGAATGTCGAGCGCACGCTGGTCGAGACGGCGGCGGGTCATCTCGCGGTCTTCCTCGACAACGCGCGCCTCTACCGCGATCTCGACGCGATGTTCCTCGGCTCGCTCTCGGCGCT
>JAJTGK010000001.1 GCA_021297815.1 Planctomycetaceae bacterium | reverse complement strand
GCGGCTGCGGCGCGCGCTCGGCGAACTCGCCGAAGAGGTCCGCGCGCTCCGCCTGCGCCGGTCCGAATCGGGCGCGCTGCGCTTCGCCGCGCTCGGCGTGCAGCTGGTGGCGATCCTGCTCGCAACCGCCGCGTTCCTCAACCTCGCCGACGAGACCACCTTCGCGCGATGGATCGGCGCCGCGGTGTTCGCGCAGGCCATCACGGCGACGCTCCTCCTCTTCGACCGACGCTAGGTTCGGCGCTCGAAAGCCCATCACACCGCACCAAGGCGCGACCACCGTGGAGCTGAACCGAATCAAGCTGCACGCCGCGTACGAGCAGTCGCTAGCCGACCCGCTGGTCGCCGACCTCGTCGTGGCGTCGGCGCACGAAGTCGCCGAGCGCCAGGGTGTCGCCTCGCCCGAGGTCGCGGTGCAGCCCGGCCATGTGGAGTTGACCGCGCCCTTGCCGCAAGCCGTGCTGCTGTCGATCGCCGCCGAACTGCGCAAGGTCACGGGCCGCTGGCACCGCGCGAAGTTCGGCACTCCGCTCTGGCGCGGCGAGTAGGACCCGCGCGCTTTCCGTATCATCGCATCGATGGACGCGCCCTCGACGCCCGCCGCAATCGGCGACCCGACGCCCCTCCTCTGGGCCATGCTGCCTGTGGGTGCGTACCTGCTCGGCACGATCCCCACCGCGCACCTTCTCGCGCGCACCCGCGGCATCGACCTCGGCACCGTGGGCTCGAAGAACTACGGCGCCACGAACCTCGGCCGCACCCTCGGCCGACCGTGGGGCGTCGCCTGCTTCCTGCTCGATGCGGCGAAGGGCGCCGCGCCCGTCCTTGCGGCGGGCTGGCTGCTCGGATCGCTCGGCGTCAAGGCGGGCGGGTTCCCCCCCTCGGTCGCCTGGTGCTGGCTCGCGACCGCCGCCGCGTGCATCGTCGGCCACACGCTCTCGCCGTGGATCGGCTTCAAGGGCGGCAAGGGCGTGGCCACGGGCTTCGGCGCGCTCGCGGCGATGTGGCCCGTGCTCACGCTGCCCGCGCTTCTCGCGCTCCTCCTCTGGCTCGCGGTCGTCGCGATCTTCCGCATGGTCAGCCTCGGCTCGATGGTCGCCGCGCTGAGCGTGCCGTGCGCGGTGCTTGTCGCGGCGCTCTCGTCGAACGGGACCGCGGGCGTGCGCGCCGCCGCGCCGTTCCTCGCGGCCAGCGCCGCGATCGCCGCCTTCGTGGTCTTCAAGCACCGCTCGAACATCGCGCGCATCCGCGCAGGCACCGAGAGCAAGGTCGGCCAGCCCAAGCCCGCCGCGGCGCCACCCGCGGCCACCGACGAGAATGTGTAGGAACCACCGTGACCCACGAGAACGACCAGCATTCGGGCTACCGCTCGCCGCTTGAGACCCGCAACGCAAGCCGCGCGATGCGCGAGCTGTGGAGCGAACGCCGCAAGTTCTCGACCTGGCGGCGCATCTGGCTCGCGCTCGCCGAGAGCCAGCATGAGCTCGGCATGCCCGTCACGCGCGCGCAGGTCGACGCGATCCGCGCGCATCTCGACGACATCGACTTCGCCGCCGCCTCCGCGCACGAATCGCGCCTGCGCCACGATGTGATGGCGCATGTCCACACGCTCGGCGACGCCGCGCCCGAGGCGCGCGCCATCATCCACTTCGGCGCGACGAGCCAGGATGTGGTGTGCAACGCCGATCTCCTCGTGCTGCGCGACGCGCTCGCGCTCACGGCTGGGAAGCTCGCGCGCGTGGTCGACCGCCTCGGCGCCTTCGCCGCGCGCTGGCGCGCGCTGCCCACGCTCGGATTCACGCACTTCCAGCCCGCGCAGCCCACCACCGTCGGCAAGCGCGCCACGCTCTGGGCGCAGGACTTCGCCATCGCGCTCGAGCAGGTCGAGTTCGCCGCCGCGTCGCTGCGCCTGCGCGGCCTGCGCGGCGCGACGGGCACGCAGGCGTCGTACCTCGGGCTTCTCGACGGCGACGCCGCCAAGGTCGACGCGCTCGAGGCGCGCTTCGCCGAGAAGCTCGGCTGGCCTGCCGACCGCATGCTCTCCGTATGCGGGCAGACCTACCCGCGGCTCGTCGACGCGCAGATCGTCTCGGCCCTCGCGGTCGCCGCCAGCGCCGTGCACAAGTGCGCGACCGACATCCGCCTCCTCGCCAACCGCAAGGAGGTCGAGGAGCCCTTCGAGAAGGACCAGATCGGCTCGTCGGCGATGGCCTACAAGCGCAACCCGATGCGCTGCGAGCGCGCGTGCGGCCTGTCGCGCTTCGTGATGGGGCTCGTCAACGACCCGCTGCAGACACACGCCACGCAGTGGCTCGAGCGCACGCTCGACGACTCGTCGAACCGCCGCCTCGTGCTGCCCGAGGCGTTCCTCGCGCTCGACGGCGCGCTCGACATCATGTCGAATGTGGCCGAAGGCCTCGTCGTGTGGGAGGCGACGGTCGCGGCGAACCTCGCGGCCGAACTGCCGTTCATGGCGAGCGAGAACATCATGCTCGCCGCCACGCGCGCGGGCGCCGACCGCCAGGAGGCGCACGAGGTGATCCGCGTCCACTCGATGGCCGCGGCCGAGGAAGTGAAGCGCTTCGGCCGGCCGAACGACCTCATGGCCCGCCTCAAGTCCGACCCGTTCTTCGCGAAGGTCGACCTCGCGGGCGCGCTCGAACCTGCGTCCTTCGTGGGCCGCGCACCCGAGCAGACCGACCGCTTCATCGCGTCCGTGGTCGAACCGATCCGCCGCCGCCACGCCGCCTCGCTCGGCGCAAAGGCCGAACTCCGCGTCTAGCCATGCCGATACCCCGACTGCACCCCGCGCGCACCGCGCTCCTCGTCATCGATGTGCAGGAGCGCCTTCTTCCAACCATCTTCGACGCCGAGCGCGTGGTCGCCAACTGCACCGCCGCCATCGAGGTGGCGAAGGTGCTGGGTCTCCCGACCATCGTGACCGAGCAGTATGTGAAGGGCCTCGGCCACAGCGCCCCCGCGATCGCGCAGGCTGCGGCGGGCCACGCCACGACCTTCGAGAAGACCCGCTTCAGCGCCGCGCTGCCCGAGGTCGAGGCCCTGCTCTCGGCCAGGCGCTGCGACGATGTCCTCATCTGCGGCGTCGAGGCCCATGTCTGCGTGCAGCAGACGGTCCTCGACCTCCTCGCCGCGGGTCGCCAGCCCTACCTCCTGACCGACGCCATCTCGGCAGGCCGACCCGACCAGATTCCCCCGGCATTCCGGCGCATGGAGCGGGCGGGTGCGGTGCCCTCGGGCGTCCTCGGGGCCGCGTACGAGCTCCTCGCCGACGCGGCAAATCCTCAATTCAAGGCGGTTCTTGGCGTCGTGAAGACACTTCGAGCCCCAATGCCGTTACCCTAAGGCCCAAGTGATCGGACCTGCCCGGTGGACCAGCAGGCTCCGGACACCTCACCGTTGCAAAGGAGACACGCATGGAGCTCTATGAAACGCTCGTTCGTCTCGTCCGCGAGGTCGAGGAAGACATGAAGAAGGCCGTCGGCGGTAACAAGGCCGCGGGCACCCGCGTGCGCAAGAGCATGCAGGACATCAAGGACTGCGCGCAGCAGATCCGCGCGAAGGTTCTCGACATGCGCGACTCGGAGGGCGGCGCGGCCTAAGGCCCCCGTCAATCCGTGGCAAGCCAACCGCTGTTCGAAGTCTCAGGCATCGACCTGTCGCGCACCATCGCCGACAAGGTCGAGCTCGACAAGTTCCTTCCTCAGACTGGCCCGATGCGCCAGTGCGATCGCATTGCCTGGATCAGCGACGACATGCGCACATGCGTCGCGATCAAGGACATCAGGCCTGACGAATTCTGGTGCGAGCACCACATCAAGGGCAGGCCGCTCTACCCGGGCGTGCTGATGATCGAGGCGACGGCCCAGGCGGCGAGTTGGCTGTTCCGCACGCGGTTCCCCGCGCTCGGCTTCCTCGGCTTCCTGCGCTGCGACGATGCGGTCTTCCGTGGGCAGGTCGTGCCTGGCGACACCTTCGTCATGCTCATCCAGGAGATCGAGGCGACCCCGCGGCGGTTCATCTCGAAGGTGCAGGCGCAGGTACGCGGCAAGCTCGTGTTTGAAGCACAGATCACCGGCATGGCGATCTAGCTCTTCAAGCCGAGATTCCCGCATGCTCCCGCCACTTCGCTTCCACCCCATCGCCAAGGCCCGCGCGTGGGGAGGCACCCGCCTCTCCTCCTACGGCAAGCCCGTGATTCCCGACGCGAAGGTCGGTGAGACATGGGAAGTCGCCGATCTTCCCGACACGATCCCCGACGGCCAGTCGCGCATCGCGAGCGGTCCGTTCTCGGGGCTTTCGCTGCGCGAACTTCGCGCCGCGCACCCGCGCGACCTCCTCGGCACGGCCGACCCCGCGCCCGACGGCGCGTTTCCGCTGCTCGTGAAGTTCCTCGATGCCGCGGAGAACCTCTCGGTGCAGGTCCACCCCGACGCGGCGTATGTGCGCGCGCACCCTGGTGCGCACCTCAAGACCGAGGCGTGGATCGTGCTCGACGCGGCGCCTGGCGCGCGCGTCTACCGCGGCATCCGCGAGTCGACCGATGCCGACGCGTTCTTTGCGGCGGTCGCCGAGGGCCGCGCGCTCGACCACCTCGAGAGCTTCGAGGTCGCGCGCGGCGATTGCGTCTACCTGCCGAGCGGCACCTGCCACGCCCTGGGCGAGGGCATCCTCGCCGCCGAGATCCAGACCCCGAGCGACACGACCTTCCGCGTCTGGGACTGGGACCGCAACGACCCCGCGCGGCCGCTGCATGTCGCCGAGGCGCGTGCCTGCATGAAGTTCGGCTCGGCGCAGCGCGACGGCGTGCGCGGGTTCGTCCGCGGCAAGGACGCCCGAGCCATCGAGGCGGGCGGCATCACGACGCGCCGCCTCTGCCGCAGCGCGTTCTTCACCGTCGAATGGCTCGAGTCGCGCTCGGGGGCCGTGATCCCGCTCGCGCCGACGGGTGTGCCCGAGATCTGGATCACCGTCGGCGGCGCAACCCAGTGGTCTGCGGCGCGCGACGGCTTCGTGGCGCGCGCAGGCACGACCGTGCTGCGCCCCGCCGCCTGCGAGGAAGGCGCCATCGTCCTCTCCGCGAACACCGTCGTGATCCGCGCGACCTGCGCGTCCTCGCTCGACCGTACCATCGCCTGACGGAACGGGATCGCTCCCGCCGCCGTCCTTGTCCTGGGAAGCCCGCGCATCATGAAGGCCATGATCTCTTCCATCGCGGCAGCGCTTGCGATCGCATCGCTCGCCTCTGCAACCGAGCACATCGTCCGCCCAGGCGAAGACTGGTCGAACCTCGGACCGAAGCTCAGGCCCGGCGACCGCGTGCTTCTCGCGCCGGGAGAGCACATCCCCGCCGCGTTCGAACGCGTCTCGGGAAGCGCCGACAAGCCCATCGTGATCAGGCCCCTCGAGGACGGCGTGCTTGCCGAGATCGAGCCGAAGCGCGAGGCGCTCAAGCTGACCGACTGCGCGCATATCCGCATCGAGCGGCTTTCGGTCAAGGACGCGCGGCGCGCGGGCATCATCATCGAATCGACCCGCCAGGGCGCATCGCGCGACATCGCCATCTCCGATGTGCTCGTCTCGGGCGTCGGTGGGCTTGCCGAGCAGTCGGGCATCGTGATCCGCGGCGCCTCCGAGGTCGGCGTGCGCCGCTCGCGCCTCGAGAACTGCGTTGGCGCGGCGCTGCGCATCGAGCATGCCGAGAAGGTCACCGTCGAGGAGTGCCAGTTCTTCTCAAGACCGGGCAAGCCCATGCAGGCCGGCATTGCGATCGAGGGCGCCTCGAGCGACATCGCCGTACGCCGTGCGTTCCTGCGCGGACCGATCGAGACGGGCGTCTCCATCGGATTCGAGAACCCCGTCTTCCAGACCGATGTCGCTGAGCCGACGCGAGGCACGGCATCGTCACGCAAGGATGGCGGCCCGCCCGCGCTCGTACGGCGCGTCGACATCATCGAAAGCCGCTTCAAGGATGTGATCCGCCCACTCCGCTTCGGCTCGGCCGAAGCCGCCGTGGTTCGGCAGTGCACCTTCCTCGAGCCGCGCGAGGAGGTCTACCTGCTGACAGCACCTCCCGCGTCGTTCGCCGCGATCGAGGCGCGCCTTCTCGACAACCTCACCGTGTGGACGCCCGGATCGCTGCGACGGCTCTGCCATGCCGAGCCGAACACGAAACCCGCGGGCCTGAAGCTCGGGGCGAACCTCTGGTGGAGCAAGGAACTTCCCGCCGCGCTGCCAAGCCTTGGGAACGCCGATAACCCGTTCCTCGGCACGGTCGAAACCCCTCAGACCTTGGACCGCGACCCGCAGATGGACGACAAGGGCTATCCAACCGCCGCCGAGGCCATGACATTCGGCGCTCCACGCCTGTGAGCAATCACGGGTCGGAATGCCCGACGCGGGCCGAGCGTCCCTCGGCCGCCCGCGCGAACATGCACGGGCAGGAGCCGACGAAATGTCCGCCGAACTTCCGAGCCCCGATCGCGCCAAGCCCTCGCCGGTGATCACCGAGCGCGTGCTGCGCACCTGGATCGAGCGGCTCACGCCTGGCCTGGTGCGCCTTTCCTTCGGCATCTGCCATGACAGGCACCGTGCCGAGGAGATCGTGCAGGAGGCGTTCGTCAAGCTGTGGCGCAAGCCGCCCGACGCGGGCGAGATTGCGATCGCAAGCTGGATGCGCGCCACGGTGACGAACATGTCGATCAGCGCGATCCGCCGCAAGAAACGCGTCTGGACGCTGATCGACGAGTCGGGCACCGCGCACGATGTGCGCGCCGAGCGACCGGGCGCGCGTCAGGAGCGCGCCGAGGACATGGACCGCATCGTCGCCGCGCTCGACCGTCTCGACGAGGACAAGCGCGCGATGATCATGCTGCGCGTCAACGAAGGGCTTTCCTACGAGGCCATCGCCAACCATCTCGGCGTGCCCATCGGCACCGTGATGAGCCGCCTCAACCGCGCGCGCCTCGCGCTGCTCGGAGAACTTGGCGACGCCGCCGAGGGCACGGAACGCCCGAGCGAGTTCGACATCCGCAGGTTCCGCGACGGAACGCGCTGACCGAGGGGAGACGATCATGGAACGAAGCATGCACGACACCACCACGCCCGACTGCGCCGCCTTCAAGGCCGTGCTTTCCGCCTATGTCGACGACGAGTTGACCCGCGTCGAGCGCATCGGCGCCGACGCGCATCTCGTCGCGTGCGGCGGCTGCCGCGATCTCGTCGAGCGCGCCGAGCAGATGGACGAGGAACTGCGCCAGGAGTTCGCGCGCCGCGAGAGCGACGGCGACCTCGGCCTCATCGATGCAGCCGCCATGGAGGCGCGCGTCCTCGGCACGATCGGTCGCGAACGCCGCACGCTCTGGCTGCCGCGATTCGCCGCGGCCGCCGCCGCGGTCGCGGCCATCGCAGGCGCGGCGATCTTCTTCTCCTCGCGCGGACATGAGGGCAGCCTGGCACCCGCGCGCATCGGCGAGTTCGCCAGTGCGGGCGGCAGCCGCGAGCTTCCGCCCGTCGCCCCCCCACGCGAGGCCATGATGCGCCTTGCGTCGCTCGATGCCGATGACCGGCAGGCGCTCTACGCGACGAGCGTCCTGCTCGATACCGCGCGACGCACTGCGTTCGAAGACCGCGGCCGCCGCAAGGAACTGGTGCAGACCGCGCGCTACGACGAACTCGTCGATCGACTCGGCGAGGTTCTTCCCAAGCTGCCGCCCGAAGACCGAGCCACCGTCGCGCTCGCGCGCGACGCGACCGTCCGTATCCTCGAAGGCGCCGAAGACCCCGAAGGCTGGGAGCGCCTGCGCGAGGATGTCGAGGTCCAGGACCTCGACCGAGAAGTCGACGAACTGAGCGACCGATAGCGCTTCCGCAGTCCGTCGAACCACCGCATTCAACCGGGCGTCGCGCAACTCCTGCGCGGCGCCCTGTCGGTTTTCGCCCAACGGTCGAAAAGCCGGCGCCGCTCCTGTATCTTGCCTCGCGGCATGGATGCTCGTGGACCAATCCCGTTCAACGCCGCGCAGGCATATGGCGTGCGTCCTTCGCAGAGCGCGCGCGCCGCTGCAGCGAGTGGTCGAGTCGAGAACGGGTTCGTGGTTCCCCCGAACCTCGCCAACACAAGCGCACGCGCCGAGCGCGTTGCGGAGCGCGTGACCCTTGGCTCGGTAGGTCCTGCCGCCGCGCCCCGCGGCTCATCGCCCGTCCAGCAGCTCGTGTCAGGGCGCGTCGAGTCTCCCGTCGGCCGCGGCGAGGGCTTCGACCAGCCCGCGGCGCGGAACGCCGTTCCTGCGGGCGCCCCAATGCAGATGTACACCCGCTCCGCCGACCGCGTCGAGGTCGCGACCTCCGTGGCGACGGGCCGCTCGCTCGATGTGCGCGGCTGACGGATTCCCGTCTCGAAACCTCAAAACAGCGGGCCGCAAAACAGCGGTTTCGGCCTCCCCGATGGCTTTGCACGCCATCGCCATCGCCGCTATCTTCTCCCCTCCTGTGAAATCCGTCACGAACCCTTGGTTCGGGCGGCGTTCACGGCGTGCAACGACCAGACATCAGACATCCCGGCCCGCGCCGGGACCGCAAGTTCGGAACCTTTGGAGCCCACATGGCCAGCACCGGCACCGTCATTCAGGTCATCGGATCGACCTTTGATGCGCAGTTCCCCGAGTCGGACCTGCCCGAGATCTACAACGCCGTCCACGTGAACTTCGAGTCGCGTGGCCAGAAGCAGGTCCTCGTCGGCGAGGTCGCCAAGCACCTCGGCGGCGGTCAGGTCCGCTGCGTCGCGCTCGCGTCGACCGACGGCGTGAAGCGTGGCGACGCATGCGTCGACACGGGTGCGCCCGTGCGCGTGCCTGTCGGCGAGGGCGTCCTCGGCCGCGTGTTCAACCTGCTCGGCCAGCCCGTCGATGAGCGCGGCCCCGTCGCCGCGACCAAGACCTCGCCCATTCACCGCCGCCCGCCCGAGTTCGTGCAGCTCAACCCGAAGACCGAGATCCTGCAGACGGGCATCAAGGTCATCGACCTCCTCTGCCCCTTCGTCCGCGGTGGCAAGATCGGTCTCTTCGGTGGTGCAGGCGTCGGCAAGACCGTCGTGATCCAGGAGATGATCGCGCGCGTCGCGCGCAACTTCGGTGGTTACTCGGTGTTCGCAGGCGTCGGCGAGCGCACCCGCGAGGGCAACGACCTCTGGCTCGAAATGCAGGAGGCCGAGTACACCGATTCGAGCGGCAAGAAGATGCATGTGCTCGACAAGGTGGCGATGGTCTTCGGCCAGATGAACGAGCCGCCGGGCGCGCGTCTTCGCGTCGCCCTGTCGGCGCTGACCATGGCGGAAGAGTTCCGCGATGCGTCGGGCAAGGAGACGCTGATCTTCGTCGACAATGTGTTCCGCTTCACGCAGGCGGGTTCCGAGGTGTCCGCGCTCCTCGGCCGCATGCCGAGCGCCGTCGGATACCAGCCGAACCTTGCGACCGAGATGGGTGCGCTCCAGGAGCGCATCACCTCGACGAGCCAGGGCGCCATCACCTCGGTGCAGGCGATCTATGTCCCTGCGGACGACCTCACCGACCCCGCTCCCGCGACGACCTTCAGCCACCTCGACGCGTTCATCGTGCTCGAGCGCAAGATCGCCGAAAAGGGCATCTACCCCGCCGTCGATCCGCTGTCCTCGACCTCGCGCATCCTCGATCCGCAGATCCTCGGCGAGCGCCACTACAAGTGCTCGCGCCGCGTGCAGAACATCCTGCAGCGCTACAAGGACCTCCAGGACATCATCGCCATCCTCGGCGTCGACGAGCTCAGCGAAGAGGACAAGCTCACCGTGTCGCGCGCGCGCAAGATCGAGCGCTTCCTCTCGCAGCCGTTCTATGTCGGCGAGGTCTTCACGGGCCTGCCCGGCGTGACCTGCTCGCTCGAGGACACCATCGACAGCTTCGAGCGCATCTGCAACGGCGAGGGCGACGACCTGCCCGAGAGCGCCTTCATGTATGTCGGCACGCTGGCCGACGCGCGCAAGAAGGCCGAGAAGATGGCTGCGGCCGTCTGAGCGGCCTCCAAGCGGCGGAGTGCCGCCGTTACCGACCGTGCCCCCCCACAGCGACCTCGGCCACCCGCCGAGGTCGCTGTACTTTCCGACTTATTGCTTGCGGTGGCGCATGCCAACGCTAGTTTTCGGAATCACAGGCCCGCCGGCCTGCGAATGTCCCCGCCGCCGGCCCCACGGCCGACGGCTTGGTCAATTTCTGGAGATCCGCATGATGATCCGAACGCTTCTCGCCGCGTCGCTCCTCCTCGTCGCCCCGACGGCTCTCGCCGACGGCGGCAAGGGTAAGAACAACACCCTGCAGTCCGTGCTCGAGGCCGATGGCCACGGCGTGCGCGGACTTCCTTGGCTCTACGAAGCGCCCGAGTCGATCTCGTCGCACTTCGGGATTGACGCCATTCCCGCGCCGCGCGTGACGCTCGACCCGATCGACCATGAGTTCCTGCTCGCCGAGGACGAGGTGCGGGGCGCCAACAAGGCGCTGCGATTCGCAGTCTCGCGTGCCGTAGACCTCTCGCTCGAATGGGGCGAGTGGATCGAGGTCGAGGGCGGGTCGGTCTGGCGCGTCGAGATCGCAGGCGATGGCGCGCTGAGCGGCCGCCTCGAGTTCCGCGGCGTGAACCTTGGCGCGGGCGAGCAGCTCACCGTGTCGGTTCCGAACATGGAAGGTTCGACGGTCGGCCCGATCGAGGGCGTCGGCGAGTTCGGCAACGGCACGGCGTGGGGCCTCTGCATGCCCGACGCGGTGACCCGCATCGACTGGTTCGTGCCCGCGGGCGTGCGCGTGAAGGCGCTGCCGTTCGAGGCCGTCGACTACTGGCACGGCTACCGCGACATCTGGCGCGGCGTCATGGCGTCGAGCGAAGGCGAGGGTGGCGTGGCGGGCAACTGCCACAATGATCCTGCGTGCTACGCGACCTGGGCGAACGAGTCGAACGGCACCGTGCGCCTGATCTTCAGCGGATCGCTGTGCTCGGGCCAGCTCACGGCGACCACCGCCGCCGACGAGACGCCGTATGTCACGACGGCGAACCACTGCATCTCCACCTCGACGGTGGCCAACGGCTGCCAGTTCAACTTCTTCTACCGCCGCAACACCTGCGGCGGCACGATCTCGGCGGGCGTCAACATCACGGGCGCCGACCTCAGCGCGACGCAGTTCGCGAGCGACAACACGATGCTCATGATCCGCCCGACGCTCCCGACGGGCATCGGCTGGGTCGGTTGGACGAACATCAACCCGACGACGAACACACCCTCCACGGGTCTTCACCACCCGGGCGGCGATCGCCAGGCCATTTCGTTCGGCGTGAAGAACGCAAACAGCTTCAACTGCGGCTCGCCCACGACCAACTGGCACTCGCTGTCATGGAACAGCGCCGTGACCGAGGGTGGCTCGTCGGGCAGTGCGATCTACCGCGACAGCGACCGCAAGATGTACGGCGTGCTCACCTGCGGCGCGTCCGCCTGCGCCCAGCCGACGCTCGACGACGGCTACGGCCGCCTCGATATCGCGATCAGCTCGGGCGGCTACTCGACCCTGCTTGCTGCAGGAAGCGACGACACGCTCGAGGCGAACGACTCGTGCGCCACCGCGCGCCCGACGATCGCTGGAACCTATTCGAACCTCGTGGTCAAGCGCCTCGACGAGGACTGGTACGCGTTCAATGTCGTTCCGGGCGGCCAGCTCTCGGTCAACATGACCTTCACGCACGCGAACGGCGATGTCGATGTGCAGCTCTTCGACGCCTGCGGAGGCGCGGTGCTCGTCGACCGCAACGCGAACACGAACAACGAGGTGTTCAACTACACCAACACGACGGCTGGCTCGACGATCCTCATGAGGGTCTACCTCGCGACGGATACGCGCAACAACTACTCGATGACGATCGGGCTCACGAATCCCGCTCCCTCGAACGACGACTGCATCACGGCGCCTACGGTGGTGAGCGGCTCGTACGCGTTCGACACCACGAGTGCGACGAACAGCACCCCCGCCGTCTCGACCTCGTGCAACGGCCAGGCGCTGTCGTCGGTCACGCGCGACCTTTGGTGGAACTTCACCGCGACCTGCAACGGTCAGGCCACCGCGACCACATGCGGCGCCGCGTTCGACTCGGCGATCGTGGTGTACTCGACGGCGGGCGGTTGCCCGACGGCCTCGACGGCGATCGTGGCGTGCAACAACGACGGCGCAGGCTGCGGCACCGCCAGCACCGTGACTTGGCCCGTGACGCTCGGCAGCTCGTACTTCGTGCGCGTGGGTAGCCCGACGGCCGCTGGCGGCGCGGGCACGCTCGTGCTCGCATGCGCAGTGGTCTGCCCGGCCGATCAGAACGGCGACAGCGTGATCGACGGCTCCGACCTCGCGTCGGTGCTCGGCGCGTGGGGCAGCTCGAACCCGACGGCCGACATCACCGACGACGGCATCGTCGACGGCGCGGACCTCGCCTCGCTGCTCGGCGCGTGGGGCGCGTGCCCCTGACCGCTGCCGCTGGCTGAAACCATGATCATCCGGCCCGCGCTTCGGCGCGGGCCGTTTTCATTCACGGCGTCGCACGCGCTTCCCCGCGGCGGGCTTGACGCGCCCGCCGTGACCCGCGACCGTGCCCGCATGTCGAACGCTCCACTCGCCGTCCTTGTCCTCTCCTCGATCGCCCTTCTCTTCTCGGGACAAGCCTTCTCCCAGGACGCCGACGCGCGCCCTGCTCCGCCGTCGTCGCTCGTTCCTGCGCCGCGCAGCGACCAGTGGGCGATCGAGCGCGAGGCCGAGCTGCTGCGCCGCGCGCGCGAGGCGGCGCCCGCAAACATCGTGTTCGTCGGCGACTCGATCACGCAGTCATGGGAGGGCCCGGGCAAGGACGCATGGAACGCCCACATCGCGCCGCTTGGTGCGTTGAATCTCGGCAACTCGGGCGACCGCACCGAGAATGTGCTCTGGCGGCTTTCTCAGGCGCCGCTCACCCGCCTCGAGCCGAAGCATGTCGTGCTGCTCATCGGCACGAACAACCTCGGCCACGGCACGAGCAACGCCGAGGAGACGCTCGCAGGCATCAAGGCCGTCGCGCAGCTGCTGGTGGCCCAGTGCCCGAAGGCGACGGTCCACATCGTCGAGACCTTCCCGCGCGGCGAGCGCTTCAACGCGATGCGCGGCGACATCTGCCAGATCAACCAGGCGCTGCGCGCATGGGTCGCGGGCGAGAACGCGCGTCAGGCGAAGGCAGGCGCGGGTACGCGCCCGCTTGCCATCCACGCGATCGGCGACGCCTTCATGAGCGACGACGGCACGATCTCGAAGGAGCTCATGCCCGATTTCCTGCATCTCACGCCGAAGGCCTACGAGATGTGGGCGGAGGCGATCGTGGCCGCCACTGCCAGCCGGTAGCGCACGCGGCGCATCCGACGCGCACCACGCCTCTCACTGGGGCACAGGTCCCCAGCGGCCAAGCAGGATGGCAAGGTCCGCGGCGCTCACGGTGCCATCGGCGTTGAGATCGCCGACCTGCGGATTGGGCTGCGCCCAGACTCCAAGCAGCGTGGCGAGGTCGGCACCGCCGACGACGCCATCGAGGTCGAAGTCCCCGTACGCGCGCTCGCAGGCGTCGATCTTCCCGTCGGCATCGATGTCGGCGGCACCGGCGGCGATGTCGCACGAGTCGGGCACGCCGTTGCCGTTGCAGTCGCGCGCCGTGCCTTGCGCGATTTCGCAGGAGTCGAGCACGCCGTCTGCGTCGCAGTCGGACGCTCCGCTCGCGATCTCGCAGGAGTCGAGTACGCCGTTCGTGTTGCAGTCGACCGCTCCGCCCGCGATCTCGCAAGAGTCAGGCACGCCGTCCGCGTCGCAGTCGGACGCGCCGCCCGCGATCTCGCACGAGTCGGGCACGCCGTCCGCGTCGCAGTCGGACGCGCCGCCCGCGATCTCGCAGGAATCGAGCACGCCATTCGCGTTGCAATCGGCTGCGCCGCCTGCGATCTCGCAGGAGTCGAGCACGCCATTCGCGTTGCAGTCGAGCGCGCCGCCGCCCGCGATCTCGCACGAGTCGAGCTGGCCGTTCAGGTTGCAGTCGCTTGCAAGCCCCTGTGCGATCTCGTAGGAATCGGGCAGGCCGTTGGCGTTGCAGTCGGTCTGGCATTCGTCGGGGACGCCGTTTCCATCGAGATCCGAACTCGATCCCGACGCAAGATCGCACTGGTCGAGCAGGCCGTTGGAGTTGCAGTCCGCCCCGCCCGAGGCGAGCTCGCACGAGTCCAGCACGCCGTTTCCGTTGCAATCGGCCGCGCCGTCCGCGATCTCGCAGGCATCGAGCGCGCCGTTCGCGTTGCAGTCGGCGCCGGGCTTGGCCAGCTCCTCGATGTCGGCGATGCCGTTTCCATCGCAGTCGGCGAGCAGCTCGAACTGGCGCATCATCTCGTGATCCTCGTGCTCGAGGATGTGGCAGTGGTACGGGAACCTGCCTGCAGGTCCGTCGAAGCGTGCGATCACCGTCGTGAAGTAGCCAGGCCGCGCGTCGACCGTGTCCTTCCAGCCGACCTCGTAGCCGTCGGGAGGAATCACAGGGCCCGTCGGCAGGCCCGTCGTGGTGTCGATGAGCTGTCGGCCCACGAGCTGCAGTGCGACGAGGTGCATGTGCATCGGGTGGCTCACGCCCGATTCGTTCTTCCATGTCCACAGCTCGGTCGTGCCTTGGATCGGCCGCTCGGTGACCGTGTCCCAGCCGAGGCCGTCGATCATCCACATGCCGTTGCGGTTCGACGGGCAGTCGAGGTTCGGCGCGATCATGAGCTCGAGCACGCGCTCGACCACCGCCTCGGCGGGGTCGATCGGCTCGTACGGAACGAGCACGGTCGGAAGCGGCGCGACATGTCCCGTCGCGGAACCGACGCGGAACTCCATGACTTCAGGGACGACGCCCACGGACCCGAAGCCCGGGTACGGCGCGGGCGCGCTGTTGCGCAGCTCGACGCGCGTGCCAGGCGCATAGCCCGCGAAATCGACCACGATGTCCGAGCGCTCGCCCGGAAGCAGCGTGATGGCGGTGAGCGGGCGCGGCGAACCGACAAGCCCCTGGTCGGTCGCGATCTGCCAGAAGGTCGCGCCGTCCGACAGCGCGAGCGTGTAGACGCGCGAGTTGCTGCCGTTCAGCAGGCGAAGGCGGTACTTGCCCCGCGCCACCTCGTGGTACGGCCAGACCTTGCCATTGACGAGGATCTTGTCGCCGAAGTAGTGGTCGGTCCACTCGGGCCACGAGCGGAAGGAGCCGTCGACCTCGAAGGTGCGGTCCTGGATCGCGAGCGGAAGTTCGTACGGCCCCGAAGGCAGCGCGAGCGCGTCTTCGGCGTCGTCGCGGATCAGATAGAAGCCCGCGAGGCCCATGAGCACATTGAGCCGAGTCAGGCCGAGGCCGTGATCGTGGTACCAGATCGTCGCCGCGGGCTGGTCGTTCGGGTAGAGGTACGGCAGCGACTGCTCGCCGGGCGGGAACGCGAAGTCGGGGTAGCCGTCGCTCAGTTGGTCGACCTTCGCGCCGTGGAGGTGCACGACGGTGTAGGGAACATCGCCCGTCTTGTCGGGCCCGTGCAGGCAGTCGTCGACGGACAGCGCGTGGACCGTGCGCAGTGCGCCCGTCTCGAAGACGCGCAGCTGGTTCTTCCAGACGACTTGCACGGGAAGGCCCGAGCGGGCCTCGATCGTGGGGCCTGGGAACGAGCCGCCGTAGGTCCACACCCGCGTCGGCGGAAGGTCGCGGTGCAGCTGCTGGAAGGCCTCCGTCATCGCGATCTCGTAGGTCGCCGCGCCGCCCTGCTCGCCGCTGACGGGCTGCGCGACCGCGGGCAGCGGCAGCGGGTCGACGAAGGGCTCGAGCGAGATCGGGCATGAGGCGTCGGCGCACAAGGTGCCGTCACCGCGGTAGGAGCCGCCGAGACCGACGCACGCTTGTTCGCTGACCTCGAGGCAGGAGCCGTTCGAGAGGCAGCAGGCGCCGGTCGGCTGCGGAGGCAGATAGGTGATTCGGAGTGTCGGGCGGTCGGCGATGGTTCCCGTGCTGCGGGAATCGAAGCGCTTGGTGTTGGCGCCCGTCGCCTCGTCGCCGCGCATGATCCAGCCGAAGTTCGAGCCTGGCGTATCGACCCACCCTTGGACATCGGAGGCGAGCCCGCTTCCGCTCCAGGTCGCGACGCCGACGGCGGAAACCGAGCGTGTCGCGCTAGCGGACGATGTGAACTCACCGCCGGCGGTGGCCCAAAAGTCCGACGGATAAACGCGGTGCAGCCATGTCAGGTCGCTCGCGACCGCGGTCGCGCCCGACGACTCGTTGCCGCTCGGGTCCGTTGGCCCTTCGGCCCAGGAGGCGAGCGCGCGGTGTGCCGCGACGCTGGTCGCCGAGCCGCTGGTCTGGTTGCAGCGGATGGCGAGTTCTGCGGTGACGACGGTCGAGCCCGAGGGAATCGCGGAGGAGTCGAAACGGATCGCGAAGCGGCGTCTCGATCCGTTGCTCGCGTTGCCAAGGTAGTGGTGGATGCCTGCGCCGTTCGCGATCGTGCCCGTGGGCGACTCGAACAGCATGGCGTCGGCCGCAGCCTGAAGCGTCACGACGATCGGTTCGACCGTACAGCCGGCCGTCGCGCAACTCGAGCCCGACCCCTGGAACACGCCCCCTGCCGCGATGCACGCGTTGGCCTCGAGGACCTCGCAGCTTCCATCGGGCTTGCAGCACGCGCCGAAACCCGAGGGAAGGACCTGCACGATGCCGTGCATGCCGCCCGTGGTGCCGTCGCCGTTGTCGACGCCGTGCGGGTCGCAGCGGTACCAGAATGTGCCAGCGTTGTTGAACTGCCGCGTGTAGGTCGGGAAGTTCTGGTCAACGGGCGCGTTCCACTGTTCGGGGCTGCCGACCGCGGCGACCGTGCGGTGGTTGCCTTGCAGCCAGACCCAGCGCACCGAATCGCCCGCGTAGATCGTGACGGTGGTCACCACGGGCTGGCCGGGTTGGTTCAGGCTGAACTGCTCGTTGTAGGTGAAGACATCGACCGTCGCGGCGGACGCACGGAGGGCCGTCGCGGCAACGGCGAGCATCAGGAGGAGAATGGAGCGCATCGTGATGAACATGGTGTTCGCCGCAGATCGCGGGGGCGCAATTTTAGAAACACTTACCTGAGACTCCACGATAGGCGCATGAAGCCGATCGCACTGCGACGCCGTCTGGTGAGATTGCCTTTCGCGACGAACGCCAGGCAGGATTCTGAATCGCAATCGCAACGATTCCAGCGGCTTCGCACATCGCGATCGAAGCCGTGCGCCAGATCAACGCCATGTCGCGTTCATCGCGATTTCAAACTCATGCGTCGGCAGCCGCGCTCATCGAGGGCACCCGCGGGGGCCTCGCAAGCGCGCAACGGGCTTCGACGAAGGCCTCTCACGGCTCGCTGCCGGAGCGTGTGGGCAGCACCCCGCGCTCCTGCGCTGTCCGTGCAGCGATCCATCGAGGGAGCCGGTCGTTCGACGCGTCGTACGAACTCACGCGGTCGACGGCTTCAACGAAAGACGCCTGGACCTCGTCGGAAGGCGCGCGCCCTGCCGCGCGGGCGGCCTCGACCGACATCCATGCGACCTCGCCTGTCCATGCGTCGCGCCAGCGGTCGGCGATCATGCGGTGTTCGATGGCGGCTTCGGGCGTGCCTGGCGAGGCGCGCGGTGGCAGGACCGCGATCGCCTGCTCGTAGCGGCCGCGGGCGGCGCTGAAATCGCCCGTGGCGCGCAGATGGTCGGCGAGAAAGCCGATCTGGGCGGCGTAGGTGATGGTGCCCTGGCGCGAGAACCGCTCCTCGCAGGCGATGGCCTGCTCGAAGCGCGCGCGTGCGTCGGCATGGCGGCCGAGGTCATCGAGCGCCTTGCCGAGGTAGGCGAGGCAGCCGCATTCGGTCGGATTCCTGGTGGGGAGCGCCTCGTACTCGCCGAGCGCGCGTTCGAGCACCACCACCGCCTCGGCCGCGCGGGCTGGGCCGATCTTCGTCATCATCGCGCCCACATTCATGCGGAGGAACGGCCTGTCGCGCTCGCGGTCGGGCTCGGGTTCGGCGAGTTCGAGCAGGCGCTGGAACACCGCGAGCGCCTCCTCGTGGCGGTCGAGGCGGTCGAACGCGTTCGCGAGGACGAACGCCGACTGCTGCGATTCGACCGCGAGTTCGCCGAGCGCGGCGAGGTTCACCTCGTGCAGGGTCTGCGCGAGTTCAAGCGCCTTCTGGTTGTCGACGATGTTTCCTGCGCGCCGGCCCGTCAGCGGCTCGAGCTGGACACGCGCCTTCTCGAGCACGCGCTCGAGCTGCTCGCGCCGCGCCTGCTCGGCGTCGGCGCGCGCGCGCTCGGCCTCGGCGATGCGGTGTTCGGCTTCGGCGCGATAGAAGCCGATGCCGACGAGGCCGAGCACCACCGCGACGGCGATGGCGATGCCCGCGCGGTATCTGCGGAGAAGGTGCAGCGCCTCGTACCCCGAATCGCGCGGCGCGGCGACGATCGCACGGCCCTCGCGCAGGCGCGCGAGGTCGTCGGCAAGATCGGCGGCGTTCGCGTAGCGACTGGCGGGGTCGCGCGCGCATGCGCGGGCCAGGATCCACTCGATCTCGCCACGCAGCGAGCGGTCGCCCGAAGTCTGGGAAATCGGGGCGATCTCGCGCTCCGCCGCCGAACGCAGACGCTGTCCGACCGGCGCGCGCGAGCGTGCGTCGGAGTCCGCACCCAGCGCGACGCCCGGCACGCTGCCGCCGAGCAGCAGGTACGCGACGAGCCCGAGCGCGAACACATCGCTCGCGGGCGAGATGCGCGCGGCATCGAGGTCGGCCTGCTCGGGGCTCATGAACTCGGGCGTTCCGACGACCGCGCCCGCGCGGGTGCCGTCGCCACCCGCGTCGCGCTCGTCGCCGAGGATCTTGGCCACGCCGAAGTCGATCACATGGATGCGCGGATCGGCGAGGCCGCCCGAAACGAGGATGTTCGAGGGCTTGAGGTCGCGATGGACGACGCCAAGGGCATGCGCGGCGGCGACGGCGCGCGCGGCGTCCTCGAGGAGCCGAAGCCGAATCGCGCGGGGCGCCGAGTTCCTGCTGCACCAACGGTCGATCGGCAGGCCGTCGACGAGCGGCATGGCGAACCATGCGACGCCACGCTCGCCCGACTCGCCCGCATCGAGGAGCGGCACGACGCCAGGGTGCGCGATGCGCGCAAGCAGCGCCCGTTCGCGCGCGAACCGCGCGGCGACGCTCGTCGAGGGCGAGGAGGCCGAGAGCACCTTGACCGCGAGCTCGCGCTCGACGGGCTCGCGCTGACGCGCGCGGAAGACGCGGGCGTGCGTGCCGCGGGCGATCTCGGCGACGAGCTCGTACGCGCCGAGGCGCTCGCCCACGCCTGGTTCCGCGGCGCGCGCAGCGTCGAGCAGCCGCGCCGCGAGCGTGTCGTCGGGCGTGGGCGCGGAAGCGGGCGTTTCGCCGCTGCCGCTCATGCGCCGAGCCTTCCCGCGAGTTCGGCAAGCGTCTCGTCGAGCTCGGGCAGGTGCCTGCCCGCGTACTCGCGCGCGGTGATCTCGGCGAGCGCCTTGCGGAACTTCGCGGCCGCCGTGCGCGCCATGCCCGCGCACTGCGCAGGGTCGACGCCGTGCGACGCCGCGAACGAGTCGTAGGGGCGGCCGTGTCCGTGATGCTGCATGAAGATCTCGAAGTGCGCCGACTGCCCCGCCGTCGCGCATGCCGTCGACGCGCGCTCGATGGCCTCGCGCACGATCGCGAGGGCGAGGCTGCGGTCGAACGCCTGCTCGGCGCGCATCGCCGCATCGGGCGCCGCAGAGAGCGCCTCGGCGGCGTCGGTCGAGACGCGCCCGTCTCGCTGACGGCGCCGCGCCTCCTCGTGCAGGAAGAAGTTCAGGCCGTTCATCAGCCAGCGGCTGAGGCGGATTCCCTGAGATTCGTTGGTTTCCGCCCACGATTCGATCCAGGCGGGGTCGTCGAGGCGGCTCGCGAAGAAGCCAGCCACCAGGTCCTTCGGGTCGCCGAGGCTTCGAAAGCTGGTCGCCGCGCAGTAGATCGCGAGCGGCTCGGCGTAGACCTTCATGATGAAGTGCGACACCTCGCCGCGCCGGCCATCGGCGATGGCCTCGTGCAGCCAGGTCCGCTCGGTGGCTGGGAAATGCTCGCGGCGGTCGCTCATCCCGCGACGCTCACGGCTGGTTCTCGACCCAGGTCGGCGCCGCCGTGCGCACGACCTTGCCATCGGCGTCGAAGACGACGGAGTACGCGCGCTCGGGTTCGCCGCGGAACATGGCGCTCGAAGCGAGGCTCGACGCACCGTCGCCCCACTGCAACCGCTCGCCGACAAGCCCGTCGCGGGCTGCATCGAGCGGCCAGCGCGAACTCGGCTTCCCGAGCATCGCGACGACCTCGTCGCGGGTCATTCCTGGCGTGACTTCGGCGAAGCGGTCGACGACTTGCGACGAGGCGCAGGAGGCGAGGGCGAGGCAGAAGCCGAGGCCGAGCGGAGTGATGAGCGATCGCGGCACGCGCATGGCGTGATTGTCAGGGAAGCGCGGCGGGCGCTCAAGCCGCGGGGTGATTTCCGCGGCGAAACTCCGCGGACCGCCCTTCCGCGCTCCATCCGCAGCCTCGACCCGTTAGCCTCTCCCGCATGACAACCGCCAGCGCCCCCCGCTCGACCACAGCCATGCCCGAACTCTCTGCCGCCGCGACGCGGGCGCGCGAGGCGCTCGTCGCGCGACACGGTGCGGCGCACCGCCAGGCGATCGACTCGGGCGTTGGCCGCGTGGCCGACCGCTGGACCGCCGCCGACGGCGACGCCGCGGCGTTCGAGCGGTTCTGCACCACGCATTTCGTGGCCGATGCCGCCGAACGCAAGCGCCTGCTCGACCGCCTCGAGATGGCGCTCGAGCAGATCGAGGGGCACCTCTACGAGATGCGCCGCACGCTGCGGCGGCACCGCGACCTGCGCGGCGACGAGTTCCCAGGGGTCGACGACATCCTCGCGACCTTCGACCCGGCGCCCGACCTCTCGGAGCAGCTCTACCGCCAGAAGATCGCGCACCTCTGCCTGCTGAACTTCGACAAGCCGAAGCTCGACGCGATGCTGGCGCAGGGTGCTGGCTGGAGCGAGGACGAGTGGGTCGCCGCGCGCGTGGCGCAGAGCTTCGGGCCGCGCATCCCGTCGGACCTGAGCGACCGCGCGCGGCTCGTCTCGTTCGCCGCGGGCAGCTTCGTGAGCGACTTCCATGTGCCCGTGGGCGGCGTGGTCGACGCGAACGGCAAGCGCTGGTTCGAGGCCGACCGCAAGCTCATCGCGCATTGGCTCGTGCGCGAGGAGATCAAGGCGGGCTACGGCGACGCCGACGGCATCCACAAGCAGCGCGCGCTCTCGTGGGTCATGGCGCGGCACATCGAGGGCACGATTCCCGCAAGCGTGATGGCGGGCCGGTCGGGCACCCTCGAGTCGCGTGATTGGGACCCCGCGCGCAACACGCTCGCGGGCGGCGACTCAGGGCCGCTCTTCGGCCTCGAGCGCTACGAGCAGTGGATCGCGCAGTTCCGTCTCGCGCGCGAGTTCGACGCGCACCACCCCGAGTATCCGACGGCGATCGCGCGCAAGTTCGGCCTCGAGCGCGAGATGCCCGAGGCCGAGGTCGAGGCGCTCATGACGGGGCTTCTCGACGCGCCCGTGCGCCGAGACCTCGCGGCGTTCATGACGCGGAAGCTCGGACGCGCGCTCGAGCCGTTCGACATCTACTTCGAGGACATCGTCGAGGCGAAGCCCGCGGCCGAGATGAACGCCGCGGTGAAGCGGCGCTTCGCGAACGGCAAGGACCTCGAGGCGAAGCTGCCCGAGGTGCTGCGCGGGCTCGGCTACTCGGCCGAGGACGCGCAGTTCCTCGGCACCCATGTCCGCGTCGAGATCGCGAAGGGCGCGGGCCACGCGATGCGCCCGAAGCTCGACGGCTACGACGCGTGGCTGCGCACCTCGAGCCTCGACGCCGAGCTCGGCTGGGACGGCTTCGACACCGCGATGCACGAGCTCGGCCACAACCTCGAGCAGCTCTGCTCGAGCTACTTCGTGAAGCGCCCCGCGCTGCGCGGCGTGCCGAACACCGCGTGCACCGAGGCGTTCGCGTTCCTCTACCAGTCGCTTGCGAAGCGCGTGCTCGGCATCGAGGACGCCTCGGAGGCCGAGCGGCAGTTCGCGGTGGATTCGGTGGCGACGATGCTGTCGGCGTGCCAGATCGCGGGCCCGTCGCTGCTCGAGCTGCACGCATGGCGCTGGCTCTATGCGAACGAGCGCGCGACCGCGGCCGAGCTGCGCGCCGAGGTGCTCGCGATCGCGGACCGCCTGTGGAAGCGCTTCTACGAGCGCGATTTCGGCAAGGACCCCTACCGCATCCTGGCCGCGTACCAGCACATGATCGCGCATCCGCTCTATCTGCCCGACTACACGATCGGACATGTGATGAGCCACCAGATCCGCTCGTTCATGCGCGGCAAGGACCTGGCCGCCGAGACGAAGCGCATCACCTCGATCGGCACCGTGACGCCCGACCGCTGGATGCGCCTCGCCGTGGGCGCGCCCGTGTCGTACGAGCCGCTGGCGCAGGATGCGGCGAAGGGGCTCGCGCTGCTCGGGTGAAAAAAGAAACCGAGCGCGGCGAAGATTCGCGCGCGCTCGGATGTAGTTCATTCAAGCGACGAAGTCCACGCTTCTTGCGTCGGAGGCCTCGCGCCACCTCGGGGTGCTCGCGCGCGGCACCCAACCACTCCACGCGCGGTCAAGCGCTGAAGCTCGACCCGCAGCCGCAGGTCGCCGACGCGTTCGGGTTGTTGAACACGAAGCCGCTGCCCATGATCTCGTCCTTGTAGTCGATCGTCGTGCCGTTGAGGTAGAGGTAGCTCTTCGGGTCGCACACGACGGTCACTGTGAAAGTGCCCGACGCGTCGGTCGCGGTGGCCGTGGCGGTGCCCCCGCCGTTCTCAGCGGCCTCGGCCTGCGGCGCGCGGGCGTAGGTGAAGTTCCAAACCTCGTCCGAGTCCTTCTGGACCTCGGTGAGGTCGAGCGTGTAGTTGAAGCCCGAGCATCCTCCGCCCTTCACCCCGACGCGCAGGCGCATGGTGGAGGCGTCGAAGCCGTGCTCGGCGATGATCTGGTCGATGCGGCGGGCCGCGGTCTCGGTGACATTGACTGGCATGGCGTGCTCCGTTCCCTTGGGTTCAGTGCGTGCCGGCCGCGGCGGGGTTCGAGGCCGCGAGGCCGTTCTTCGTGCGGTAGTCGGCGATGGCCGTGCGGATCGAGTCCTCGGCGAGCACCGAGCAGTGGATCTTCACGGGAGGAAGGCTGAGTTCCTCGACGATCTGGGTGTTCTTGATGGAGAGCGCCTCGTCGACGGTCTTGCCCTTGATCCACTCGGTCGCGAGCGAGCTCGAGGCGATGGCCGAGCCGCAGCCGAAGCACTTGAACTTGGCGTCCTCGATGACGCCCTGCTCGTTGACCTTGATCTGGAGCTGCATGACATCGCCGCACTCGGGCGCGCCGACGATGCCGACGCCGACATCCTTGCGCACGGCGACCTCCTTGGAGGTGCCGAAGCTGCCGACATTGCGCGGGTTCTGGTAGTGGTCGATGACCTTGTCGCTGTAGGCCATGGTGGGGTTCCTTCAAAGCGCTGTGTGCGCGGGTTCGTGTCGTGTTCAGGATCCGAAGAGTCCACCCTCGGATCCGTGACTCCAAACTCAGGATCCGAAGAGTACTTCTTCGGATCCGTACTTAATGCGTCTGCCACTCGATCTTCGAAACGTCGATGCCTTCCTTGTAGAGATCCCAGAGCGGGCTCATCGTGCGGAGGTGGTTGACGGCCTTCGCGATCTTCTCGACGGCGTAGTCGACCTCCTCCTCGGTCGACCAGCGGCCGAGCGAGAGGCGGAGGCTCGAGTGCGCGAGCTCGTCGCCGACGCCGAGGCTCTTCAGCACATAGCTCGGCTCGAGGCTGGCGCTGGTGCACGCCGAGCCGGACGAGCAAGCGATGTCCTTGATGCCCATGAGCAGCGATTCGCCCTCGACATAGCCGAAGCTGATGTTGAGGATGTGCGGCAGGCGGCGGTCGGCGTGGCCGTTCACCTGCACGACCTCGAGGCGCGAGGAAAGTTCGCGCTCGAGCTTGCGGCGGAGGTTGAGCAGGCGCTCGCGCTCCGACTCCATCTCGTGCATGGCGAGTTCGCAGGCCTTGCCGAATCCAACGATGCCCGTCACATTCAGCGTGCCCGAGCGCATGCCGCGCTCGTGGCCGCCGCCGTCGAGGATCGCCTCAAGACGCACGCGCGGGTTGCGGCGGCGCACATAGAGCGCACCGACGCCCTTCGGGCCGTACATCTTGTGACCCGACCAGGAGAGCAGGTCGATGTTGTCCTTCTCGACATCGGTGGGCATCTTGCCGACCCACTGCGTGGCGTCGGTGTGGAGGATCACGCCGCGCTCGTGGCAGAGGGCGCCGATCTCGGGCACCTCGTTGATGGTGCCGATCTCGTTGTTCGCCCACATGATCGAGACGAGGATCGTGTCGTCGCGCATCGCCTCGGCCACCATCGCGCGCGTGATCACGCCATCGGCGGGCGGCTGCAGGAAGGTGACATCGAAGCCCTCGCTCATCAGGCGCTTGCACGGGTCGAGCACGGCCTTGTGCTCGTGCGCGGCGGCGATGATGTGGCCGCGGCCGGTCGAGCCCTCGGGAGCCTTCGCGTACATGCGCGCGGCGCCCTTGATCGCGAGGTTGTTCGACTCGGTCGAGCCGCTCGTCCAGACGATCTCCTTCGGGCTCGCGCCGATGAGCGCGGCGGCCTGCTCGCGGGCGAGGTCGACGCCGTCCTCGGCTTCCCAGCCGAACTTGTGGTTGCGGCTGGCCGAGTTGCCGAACTTCTCGGTGAAGTACGGCAGCATGGCCTCGACCACGCGCGGGTCGGTGCGGGTCGTGGCGGCGTTGTCCATGTAGATGGGCAGCTTGACTGCCATCGGAATCGCTCCTCAATCGGTGGTGATTCGCGGCGAAGGGGTGACGATCGGCGGCTCCGTGCCGTCGGGCGTCGAGGGCCCATCGTTGCGACTGAGTCTCATCATAGGGGTTCGACGCGCCGACGCGAATGGAGGCGGCGCGCTCTGGCGACTTTGTAGAATCCGCGCCCCATGCGGATCGTCGAGGACCCCAAGGAACTGCTGGCGGCTGACCTCGCCGGGTCGGCGTTCGTGCCCACGATGGGGGCGCTGCACGACGGCCACGGGTCATTGGTGAAGCGCGCCCGCGAGGGTGGCCGACCCATCGTGGTGAGCATCTTCGTGAACCCGACGCAGTTCGGGCCGAACGAGGATTACGCCCGATATCCACGGACCCTCGAGGCGGACTGCGCACTGCTTGAGCCCCTTGGGGCGGCTGCGGTGTTCTTGCCCTCGGTAGAAACCATGTATCCCGAGGGACTTGCGGCGGCGATGGAGGCCGCGGGCGACCCGTCGCGCACCCCGCTTCCTGCGGTCGCAAGGGAGCCGCGGCTTGAGGACGCGTGTCGACCCGGCCACTTCGGCGGCGTGGCGCTCGTGGTCGGGCGGTTGTTCGACCTGGTGCAGCCGTCGGCCGCGTTCTTCGGAGAGAAGGACTACCAGCAGCTGCGGCTCATCGAGAACATGGTCGAGGCGGACCGCGCGCGGTACGGCGCGCTGCGCGTCGTGCCCTGCCCCACGATCCGCGAGTCGAACGGGCTCGCCATGTCGAGCCGCAACCGCTATCTCGCGCCCGACCAGCGCGAACTCGCGCTCGGGCTTTCGCGGGCGCTGCAGGTCGCGCATTCGGCTCAGCGGGTCGAGACCGCGGAGCGGCTGATGCGCGACACGCTCGACGCGCATGGGCTCGAGACCGAGTACGCGGTCGTACGCGATGCGCGCAGCCTGATGCCCGTCGCGGGCTTCGAGCGGCCTACGCGCGCGCTGATCGCCGCGCGACTCGGTGCCACACGGCTGATCGACAACGCGCCGATGACGGTCTGGCGGTGAATTCGCCGCGATTCGCGGGAAAGACGCCGCCGAACGCCGGGGCGCCTCGGACGACCTGTAGACTTCGCGAGGAGCCATCCATGAACGAACGCATCCGACCCACCCTGCTCGCCTCGCTCGGACTCGCCGCAACCATCGCGCTTTCCTGCGCCGCGCTCGCCGCCTCGCCCGCGCTCCCCGCCCAGGATGCCGAGAAGCCCGCGGCGAAGAAGCCCGCCGACCGCGCCGCGGAGAAGGCTGCCGAGAAGGCCGCTGAGGACGCCGCGAAGGCCAAAGCGAAGTGGTTCGAGAAGCTCGACAAGGACGACAAGGCCGCGGTCGCCTACGCGGTCGGCTTCGCGGCGCCCGAACTGCCCGCCGCGGCCGAGCGGATCGGCGTGTCGATCGGCGACCTCGCGTCGGTGCGCGGCAAGGTCGTCATCGTGCAGACCTTCACCACGAAGAACGCCGCGGGCATGGTGGCGGTCGAGAAGACCGCAGGCGCCGTGGCCGACGCGAAGGCGGGCAGCGATGTGGTGTACCTCGCGGTGCACACCCCCGAGAACATCGACAAGGCCAAGATCCAGATCGAGAAGCGCAAGCTTTCGGCTCCGATCGTGCTCGACGCGAACGGAGAGTTCTGCGACGCGGTCGGCGCGTTCAAGCGCCCCCTCGCATTCGCCATCGACCGCCAGGGCAACCTGCGGTACGGCGGGCTGAGCGAGGAGGGCGTCAAGGAGGCGATCAAGGAGCTCGCGGCCGAGACCTACGACCAGTCGGTCGAGCCGAAGAAGCGCCCCGAGGTCAAGTTCGAGGCGAGCGATGTGGTCTTCCCGACCTTCAGCCAGCCCGTGGGGAGCGCTTCGGACCTCCGCGGCAAGAAGGCGCCCGATTTCGCGATCGAGCGCTGGTGGAACGGCAGCCCGAATGTCTACGCGAAGCTCGCGGTCGTCGACTTCTGGGCGACCTGGTGCGGGCCGTGCCGTGCCGCGATTCCGCACATGAACGAGATCGCGAAGGCCTATCCGCGCGATGTGGCCGTGATGGGCATCTCGAGCGAGCGCTGGCGCGAGTTCGAGGAGGGGACGCTGAAGCACCGCCTGAGCAAGGGCGACTTCGCCTACCCCGTGGGCATCGACTCGCAGAGCCGCATGGCGAGCGCCTTCGCGGTGCGCGGCATTCCGCACATCGCGGTCATCTCGGCCGACGGCATCGTGCGCTGGCAGGGCATGCCGAACTCGCTCACGCCGCAGGTCATGGACAGCCTGATCGCGTCGAACCGCGAGCTGGTGCGCAAGGCGCTCGCGGCGTCGGGCGGTGCCGCGGGCCCCGCGAACCGCTGGTCGGGCGCGAAGCGCTAGGCGCCACGGCCGAGCCGACGACCGTGTTCTTTCGCCGCCGCGGGTGATGCCCGCGGCGGTATCTTTCCCGACTTCCCATGGCAAAGCGCACGAAGGCTCGACGGACTACCAAGAAGGCTGCTCGCGGAAGGCGGGCGGGTTTCTGGCGCACCGCTGCGAACAGCGATCGACATGAGCTCTACGAGCTCGCGGTGCAGGAGGTGGTGTCGGAATGCGACTTCATCGACCGCGCGTACAAGGCGGTGCGCGGACGCACGCCGTCGCTCCTGCGCGAGGACTTCTGCGGCACCGCGAAGGCCTGCACGGAGTGGGTGCGGCGGCGCGCGGGGAACCGCGCGATCGGCGTCGACCTCGACCGCTCGGTGCTTGCGTGGGGCGAGCGCAGGCACCGCGCGCATCTGCCCGCGGCGACCGCGGCGCGCATCGAGATCCGCAACGAGAATGTGCTCACCGTGCGCACCGAGCCCGCCGATGTCGTGGTGGCGATGAACTTCTCGTACTTCATCTTCAAGGAGCGCGCGCGGCTTGTCGAGTACTTCCGCCGCGTGTTCGCGGGGCTCGCCGACGACGGCGTGTTGATCTGCGACGCGTACGGCGGCAGCCAGGCGCACGCGGAGGTCGAGGAGGAGCGCAGCGTCGACGGCTTCACCTATGTGTGGCACCAGGCGCACTACAACCCGATCACGGGGGATGTGCGGAACCACATCCACTTCCGCTTCCCCGACGGAAGCGAGATGAAGCGCGCCTTCACCTACGAGTGGCGGCTGTGGTCGCTGCCCGAGATCAAGGACGCGATGCGCGAGGCGGGTTTCGTGAACCCGACCGTGTACTGGGAGGGCACCGACCACCGCTCGGGGTCGGGCAACGGGCGGTTCCGCCCAAGCACGCGCGGCGAGGCCTGCGAGGGCTGGATCGCGTACCTCGTGGCCGAGAAACCGCGCGCGAAGCGGGCCGCCCGTGTGCGAAAGTAGCCGGCGAAGGCTTGGCGGCGCGTCCAATCGGCGCGCCGCACCGAAGGACACCCACGCATGAGCCGCGCCCTTCACACGACCGCACTCGCCGCAGACATCGCCGCCGGGCTTGCGCGCGTCGAGACGCTGTTCGACACGCAGCTCGCGGGTGAGTTTCCTGCGGTGAACGAGCTCTGCCGGCATGTCGAGCGCTACCGCGGCAAGATGCTCCGCCCCACGATGGTGATCGTGAGCGGCCTGGCCTTCACGCCCGAGGGTTCGGCGCTTCGCCATGAGCACGACATCGTGGCCGCGACGGTCGAGATGATCCACATGGCCACGCTCGTGCACGACGATGTGCTCGACGACGCGACCGTGCGGCGCCGCGGCGAGACGGTGAATTTCCTCCGCGGGAACGAGACCGCGGTGATGCTCGGCGACTACCTGATCTCGAATGCGTTCCACCTGTGCTCGCGCGCGGGGGACCCGGCGCTCAACCTGCGCCTTGGCGAGGTGACGAACACGCTCTGCGAGGGCGAACTGGTGCAGCTCTCGCGGCGACACGACCTCGCGCTCGACGAGAACACCTACTTCGAGATCGTGCGGAGGAAGACCGCGGTCCTCGTAGGCGCATCGTGCGAACTCGGCGCGCGGCTCGCAGGCGCGGGCAGCGGCGATGTGGCGGCGATGCGTGGATTCGGCGAACGCCTCGGCGTCGCATTCCAGATCCAGGACGACCTGCTCGATCTCCTTGGCGACGAGGCGACGGTGGGCAAGTCGATCGGCCGCGATCTCGAGAAGGGCAAGCTCACGCTGCCGATGATCCTGCACATCGCGCGCACGCACGGTGCCGAGCGCCGCGCGGCGCTCGATGCGATCGAGGCGAAGGACGGCGCGTCGCTGCGCGCGCTGCTCGCGCGTTCAGGCTCGATCGACGGCGCGCGCGCGAGGGCGCTTGCGATCGTCGAGGAGGCGAAGGCGATCCTGCCCGAGGCCCGCCGCGCAGGCTCGCGCGAACTGCTGCTGGAACTGGCCGACCGGGTCGTGGCGCGCGAGTCGTGAACAACGGACCTGCGCGCGCCTGAACTCAGCCCTACCCCCGACCGTGCCTGGCACGTGCCGTGCAGTGCCTGGCACTGCCTGGCACGTGCCAGGCACCACGCTTCCGTGGGCTCCAGTCCTCTTCCGACTGAGTGACAACCCCAGTTCGCGGCCAAAAGGGCGGCGCAACCGTGCAGATGCGTCCGTCCGTCTTCGCACCGCCGTCGGTGCCTGGCATGTGCCAGCGAGTGCCTGGCACTGCACGGCACGTGCCAGGCACCGATAGGGAAGGTGCCGCGCGAGCGGCGCGGCCCCGCTCAGCCCGTCCAATTCGCGAGCACCATCGAGAGGTCGCCCGCGTCCACGGTCCCGTCGAAGTTGCAGTCCGCGGCGCCGCCCTGCGCGCCCCACGCGTTGAGCACGATCGCAAGATCGACCGGCCCGACCTCGCCGTCGCCGTCGAGATCGCCAGGCATTCCGCACAACGCGGTCGCCGACTTCACGCAGAGCGCATCCCACTCCGTCTCGCAGCAGAATGCGTCGAGGTCGCACACCGAGACGCAGCACTCCGCGTCGGCGCACGCGGGCGTCGCATGCACGGCGCCGCATGCGCCCGCGGTCGGCGAGCCGCACACGGGAAGCCCGGGGCACGCCGCTCCGCAGTACACCGTCGCGATCGCCGCGCACAGCTGGTCCCACGCGGTCTCGCAGCAGTAGCTGTCGAGCGCACATGTGCACTTGCTCGTCGGCGCGTCGTTGCACGACGGCCCGCCCTCCTCGCAGCAGCCGTGCGGCTGGTCGACGATCTCGACAAGCTCCACATCGTCGATCGCCGCCAGGTTCGACACGCTCGAGCCCGAGGAGAACCGCAGCCAGACCGTCGCCTCGCCCGCGAGTGGCGAGAGGTCGAGCAGCATGCTCTTGCAACCTCCGTCGAAGGAGACAGGCGCGGTCCACGCGGTCGCCCATGAACTTCCGTCGAGCGAGACATCGATGCGAGGCCCGAGCGTGCCCGTCTGCTTCGAATAGCTGAACGCGAGCGCCGGCGCAGCGCGCCCCGCGAAGTCGATGCAATGTGTCACGGCCGCGGAGTATGGATATCCCTGCGCGAAACGCATCGCCATGTCGCTGCTCGTCGCGCAGCCGAGGCTCGAGGTGAGGAACGGCGCGGCGCCCTCGCAACGCTCGAAGAGCGCGGGGAACTTCGTGCAGATCGACCCGCCCGAGTAGAGCGTGCCGAAATCGGCGGAAAAACCAGCCAAACACGCCGGCCCGCCCGCACCGCACGAGCCGCAGCCGAGCGACTCGACCTCCGCCACGCACTGCGCATCCCACTCGGTGCTGCAGCAGTACGGATCCTGCGCGCACACGCACGCCGACACCGCGCTGTCGGCGCAACCCGCGGAGCCCGTCTCGCAGCACGGGTGCGACCCCGACGAACAGCAGCCCACGCGGCGGATCACGAGGTCGTCGATGACGATCGCATTCGTGTTCGCGCCGTGGTCGAACCGGATGAATACGCCCGCCGCACCCGCGAGCGGAATGGTGACCGACGCGCTCGTGCACGCGCCGCCCGTCGCGGTGAGCGCAAGCGCCGAAACAGGCGTCGACGCCGAGCAGTTCGCGCCGCTGCCCGAGGTCGTGCCGAACTTCAGGATCGTGCCGCTCGCCGAAAACTGCGCGTAGGTGAACGAGATCTCGAACGCGGAGCACCCCGAGCCCCCACCCGACACCAGGATCACGGGGTCGTCGGTCGACGCGTCGAGCTTGAGCGCGCTTCCCGTCGGGCAGAAGCCCGACGACGCGACCGTCGCCCCCGAGAGGCACCAGAGCACGCGGAACTCGCCGCTCACGAGGTCGGGTGGCCCGCTGAAGGAACCGAAGTCGGTCTGGTAGAGGTCGCACGACTGCGCGCACGCCGGCGACGCCGCAGCCGACACCGCGAGCATCGAAGCCACGGCCAGACGAATCGCGCGGAAAGCCCTGTGAAACCGCCTCACGCGACGATCATGCCGCCGCGCCGCTTGCAGGCAAGCGCTGCGCGCAGGCGCGCGCGCGAACGCGCACGCACGCCCGAGCAGCCGCTACAGACTGCGCAGATCGACCGGCTCAGCCCCACGCGCCAAGCAGGAGCGTGAGGTCCGGGCCGCTCACGATGCCGTCGCCGTTCAGGTCGGCGGGGCCGCCTGAAGCGCCCCAGCTGCCAAGCAGGATCGCGAGGTCGGAGCCGTTGATCGCGCCGTCGCCGTTGATGTCGGAGGGGTTGCCCGGGCAACCCGCGGTCAGCACGCGCACGAAGTCGACGCCCGCCTCGACGAGCGAGCCCGTGCCGAGGTCGCGCGCCTGGAAGCGCAGGCGCACATTCGCGCTCGGGGCGATGAAGTCCGCCACGCGGAAGGTCTTCTCGACCCACGCGCCTGCGTTCTCCGAGACCGTCTCGAGCGTGACCCAGGTCGTGCCGCCGTCGCCCGAGATCTGCACGGGCATCGAATCCTCATTGGGCGCGCCGCCGAGATTGTTCGAGTACCAGCGGCGGTACGACACGAACGCGTTCGGATCGCTCGCGTTGAGGACGGGCGACACGAGCGTCGTGGTTCCGCCGTCGACATCGGCCGCGCCCGCGGCGCCGCCGACCGCGCCCTGCCCCGTGACGAAGCACAGCGCGCCCGCGTCGGCCGAATCGTTCTCAGGCTGCGCCGTCGTGCCCACGGGATCGACGCGCGTCCACAGGCCCGACGAGGCGTTGTCGCCCGTCGCGCCCACGACCCAGCCGAGGTTCGTGTCGAAGGTGTCGGTGAAGGTGGCGCTGGTGTTGACGACGGCCGTCGAGAACACCGCACCAGGCGTGCGCGGCAGACGCGCGGTGCCCACGGTCGACTGCGCCGACAGGTACCACTCGAGCGTCGCGCCGCATGGCAGCGCGGGAAGCGCCAGCGTGAATGTGCCCGTCGGGCCCTCGGTCATCGCGTACTGCGTGAACGCGCCACCCGCGGCCGTGCGCGCGAACACCTTCACGCCGCCCGCGACGAGCGAGCCGCGGATCGCGCGCACCTCGGCCGCGAGCGACCCGGGCGCATCGAACTGCACCGAGGTCGGCGCACCCGACGGCAGGCGGATCACCGCGCCGTCGACGGTCGCGTCGGCGAGGTCGAGCGCCGCGGCGTAGTTCTCGCTGGCGTTCGGCAGGATCTCGCTCACGGGCATCACGAAGCCATAGGTGCCCTTGTCGCGCACCTCGATCGTGTAGCTCGGGACTCCATGCTGGCCGTACGCGTGGTCGACCGAGCTTCCGCTCGCGACATACAGCGTCGACGCGATCGGCCCCGTGACATAGTCGAAGCCCGTCGTGCGCTTGATCGAGTCCTTCATCTCGTTGCCAAGCGCCAGGAACGCCGCGTTGTTCGCAGGCGGAGTCGTCGTATAGCCCCAGGGCGACAGCACGAGCTGGCTGTACGCGTGGAAGTCGATGTGCCCCGCGAGCGTGGTGCGCGTGATGAAGTAGTCGCGCAGCGCGGCGCTCTCGGGCTCGCTGAACGCGCTCGGTCCGCGGAAGGTCTCGTCGCTCGGCACGGTGCTCGCGCCGCCGCCGCCCCACTGGAACGCCCAGTTGCGGTTCAGGTCGACGCCGAAGCTGCCGTCGCCGTTGTTGCGGCGGTTCTTGCGCCACAGGCGGTTCGTGGTCCAGGAGTAGACATAGCCGTCGGGGTTGCACACGGGCACGATGTCGACCCACGCGCGGTCGAGGAGCGCCGTCACGCGCGGATCGCTGCCATAGCCCGCGATCAGGCGGTCGGCGATGTACATCGAGGTCGTCTGCGCGCCCCATTCGCGCGCGTGCTGCGTGGCGTTGAAGAGGACGCCAGGGCTGCCCGCGGGCGCCCTGGTGATGCGGATGCCGCGGATCGGACGGCCCTCGAGCGAGGTGCCGATCACGAACGCGGTCACGAGGTCGGGCCGCGCGGCGATCCACTCGTCGAGCTTCGCGTAGGTCTGCTCGAGCGTGCGGAAGTCGGCGAAGTAGTCCGCGCCCGCCACGCCGCCGTCGCCGCTGCCAGCGGCACGCGCGTCGAAGTCGGCGCGCAGCACGGGGCCGAGGTCGGGCACGACCACCTCGTGCGCGATGCCGCTCTTCGCCAGCGCCGCCAGCGCATCCTTCTCGAAGATCGCGTCGACGGGGCCGACATCGATGCGGTGGTTGAGCACATCCTTCGCAAGCGCGAGCAGCGTGCGCACATCGCGCGCGTTGCGCACCGTCACGCGCACCACCGCACGGCCATCGTGGAACTCGGGCTTCTCCTGCGCGAAGGCGAACTCGGCCGATGCGGCCAAGGCGAGCGATGCGAGCGCGAGGCGGACGAGCGAGGACCGCATTCGGAAACGAGCCATGCGTCGAGTGTGCCGCGGCGCAGCGCCTGCCGCAAGCGCTTCCCGCGCAGGAACCTTGGAATCGGCGCGATTCCCGCGCCGCGGCGCGCGATCGGTACACTCGCCGACGATGCCACTCCCCCACGGTCCGAGATATCTCGTCGTCTCCGCAGCCATCGCGGCGCTCCCGCTCCTGAGCGGCTGCAGCACGCGCTACTTCGCCAGCGACCCGTCGCTCGCCGAACCGTCGGGGGCGGTCGCGCCCCGCGCCGCGAACGCGCCGCGCGCGCTCTTCATGTTCGAGGGCTCGAGCGGCCGCACGCTTGGCTGGGGCGATGTCATGGCGGCGGCCTCGTGGGCCGATGTCGTCTTCATCGGCGAGCGCCACGACGACCCGACCGCGCATGCGGTGCAGCTCGCGGTGTACCAGGACCTCGTCGCGGGATATCCTGGCACGGCGATCGCGCTCGAGCATCTCGAGCGCAACGAGCAGGCGACCGTCGACCGCTATCTTCGCGGCGAGATCACGCGCGACGAGTTCATCGACGCCACCAAGTCGCGCGACTGGGCGGGCAAGGACACCTGGCTCCCTTTCTTCCAGCCGCTCGTCGACAGCGCGCGAGAGAATGGCGCGCCCGTCGTCGCCGCCAACGCGCCGCGCGATGTCGTGCGCCGCGCGCGCAGCGACGGGCACGCCACGCTTGCCGCGACAGAGGGCGACGAACGCGCATGGTTCGAGGTGCCCGTGGTCGAGCTCGACGGCTTCGGCTCCGACGACTGGAACGCGCGCTGGCAGGCCTATGCGACGCGTTTCCGCGAGATCATGTCGGGCGAGGGCGACGACCCGCACACGGGCGAGACGCGCGCGCGGCTCGACAACATCTTCCTGTCGCAGTCGGTCTGGGACGGCACCATGGGCGACTCCGCGGCGA
This sequence comes from Planctomycetaceae bacterium, assembly GCA_021297815.1. Classification (GTDB taxonomy): domain Bacteria; phylum Planctomycetota; class Phycisphaerae; order Phycisphaerales; family SM1A02; genus QWPT01. The sequence continues at coordinate 17,217 of JAJTGK010000001.1, read as the reverse complement.
AGGCGCTCGCGGCGGGCGCGCCCAAGGTGGTGCTCTGCGCGGGCTGCTTCCACATCGAGCGCGACGGCGGCACGGTGCTCCAGTGCGAGGCCCGCGCGCGCAAGGCGAAGGTGCTCACCATCACCGTGATCGACGATTCGAGCGACCGGCTGCGCGACGCCGACCGCGGCGCGGCCGACATCGTGATCTACGGCTTTCCCGTCGTGCGCAAGAAGCGGGACGCCGAGCCCGAGATGCCCGCAGGCGCGCCCGAGTCCACGCCCGCGCCAACGCCCGCGCCGACATCCGAGGGCGGCACCGCGCCCACCGCGTGATTTCGCGGCAAGATCGTCGTGCCGCTTCCGCTAGAATCCGCGCCCCGCGCATCGCGCATGAAAGGCACGCCCGCATGAGTTCGCTTCCCGCGCAGAAGAAGTCACCGCTCGTCGAGATCGATCTGAGGCCGAACCTGCTGTATGTGCGGTTCATCGGCCCGCAGATCGGCCAGCGCGAGGCGCCGATCATCACGCAGGAGGTCGAGCCCTACATCAAGCAGGCGGGCGCATCGATGAAGCACTTCATCATCGACCTGCAGAGCGTGACCTTCATGTCGTCGATGGGGCTCGGCACCTGCATCGGACTGCGCAACAAGGCGGCGTCCGCGGGCGCCAAGCCGATTCTCTACGGCACGCAACCCGAGCTGCTCAAGATGCTCGCCATGGTGAAGATGGACACCATGTTCAAGCTCGCCAAGAACCAGGGCGAGCTCGATCTGCTGCTGAAGTGACCGCGCGACCTACTTCGCCGCGCGCAGCGTGGCCGAAGGCGTCATCATCCAGAGAAGCTTCGCGCGCACGGGGTCGTCGCCCCGCGGGTCGACCCGCAGCGCCATCGCCGCGCCCTTCTTGAACGCGATCCCGACGGCGCCGGACGAACCCGCGAGAAGCAGCGACGCAAGCCGCGACATCACGGGCTCGTGCCCGACCCACGCGACGGTACCGAGGCCGCGCAACGCGGACACGGTGCGACGCAGGCTCTCGAGCTGCGCGGAGGCGTCGGCCTCGGGCCCGTCGTGCAGCTCGAGCCGCTCGAGCCGCGAGGGCCGCGGCCAACCCGCCTGTTCGTGCAGCAGCTGCGCCGTCGTCCACGCGCGCGTGAAGCCGCTCGACTCGAGGAGATCGACCGACTTGCACACGCGCCCGAGCCGGCGCGCGAAGCGCTCGAACTCTCGGCGGCCCTCCGCGGTCAGCGGCCTGCGCGAATCGTCGGGCCACGCCGCGGAATCGCGCTCGAACGCCTTGCCGTGCCGCACCAGGATCAGGTCCATCGAACACCCCCGAGGCCGCCGCTCCGCACGCGCCGCTCATAGAGGCGCGGGGACGACGCGGGCAAGGTAGCGCACGCGGCCAATCCTGCGACAATCCGCAGCCCATGGACCGCCTGATCCACCACGATGCCAGGATCCTCACGCTTGCCTCGGACGGCCGCGGGCCGCGCCGCGGAAACGCGATGCGCGGGCTCGGCGTGATCGAGCGCGGCTACATCGTGAGCGAGCGCGGGCGCATCGCCGCGATCGGCGCAGGCGACGCGCCGCCGCTCGCGGGCACGCGCCGAGACATGCGCGGCCGCGTGGTCATGCCCGCGTTCGTCGACTGCCACACGCATGCGCTCCACGCGGGCGAACGCTACGGCGAGACCGCGAAGCGCCTCGCGGGCGTGCCGTACCTCGAGATCCTCGCCGCGGGCGGCGGAATCATGTCGACCGTGCGCGCGACGCGCGAGGCGATGCGCGGCGCGTCCGCAGGCGCAGGCCTTCGCGACGAGCTCGACGCGCGCCTCGACGCGATGCGCCGCGCGGGAACGCTCGCCGTCGAGGTGAAGTCGGGCTACGGGCTCGACCGCGACACGGAGCTCGCGATGCTCGACACGATCCACGCGGCCGCGCGCCGCCGCACCGAGGGCGGCACGGGCTTCGTGACGCCCACATTCCTCGGCGCACATGCGATCGACGGCGACGAGGACCGCTTCTGCGCGCACATCGTCGACGAGGTCCTGCCCGAAGCCGTGCGGCGCTTCGGCGCGATTCCCTGCGACGCATACTGCGAGAAGGGCGCGTGGAGCCCCGCGTGGACGCGCAGGCTGTTCGAGCGCGCGAAGGCGCTCGGCTGCCCGCTGCGCGTGCATGTCGACCAGTTCAACGAGCTCGGATTCCTCGACACCGCGCTCGAACTCGGCGCGCGCAGCGTCGACCACCTCGAGGCGACCTCGCGCGACGCGCTCGTGCGCGTGGCGAAGTCGCCGACGACGGCCGTGCTGCTCCCAGGCTGCGGCCTCACCCTCGACGGCCGCTACGCGAACGGCCGCGCGCTCGTCGACGCGGGTGCCTCGGTCGCCATCGCCACGAACTGCAATCCTGGCTCGAGCCCCCTCGTCTCGATGCCGCTCGTCATCGCGCTCGCCGCGCGGTTCTGCGGCCTGAACCACGAGGAAGCGATCGTGGCGGCGACCTACAACGCCGCGTGCGTGCTCGGCCTCGAGCGCGAGACGGGTTCGCTCGAGGTCGGCAAGCGCGCGCACCTCGTCGAGCTGCCGACGCGCGACGAGCGCGCCCTCGCCTACGAGTGGGGCGCGGCCGCGCCGTCGGCGGTGTTCGACGGCTCCACGCTGTGGCCTGTCGAAGGCCTGTAGCGCCGTTCGTGGCGGGCATGCGAAAAACGCGGCAAATGGGCTGAAACGCCCACGCGCTCCCGCGCATTGTCGCGCCGTACGGCCACGGCTGGCCGTCCTTCCCGACGGTGATTCAACCTCGATCAGCGCGACGCAGCGGGTGGTCCTTGCGTCGCCGCAGACTTCTCATGGCCATGACGGCCTGGAGCAACGCAGCATGTACACGACCAACGCGAACACGACGAACAACGGCACGAGCAACTTCGGCACGAACAACACCGCCTTCAACGGCGGCAACGGTTGGACGCCCGTCTTCGCCAACGGCGCGACCACCCTTGCCCCGAACTTCGGCGCGGGCATTCCCGACTGCTGCGGCGTGACCGGCTTCGTCGGCGCGTGGGGCGCTCCCACGAACGCGTGGATCAACCCGACCTACGGCTTCGGCGCGTGGAACGGCACCAACGCGTTCAACGCGAACTGGAACTCGCTCTTCAACGGCGGCACGACGCCGACCTTCGCAGGCCCGTACGGCCCGACCGCCAACACGGCGGGCGGCTTCGGCGGCACGGTGAACGGCTATGTCCCGAACAACACGATCCAGGGCTGGCTCACGCCGAACGGCTTCGTGCCTGCGACCGGCTACGGCTACCGCACCGGCTACGCGACGGGCGCGAACGCGCCCTACTTTGCGGGCAACGCGAGCTTCGGCGGCTGGAACGGCGTGAACCCGACCACCGTCGGCGCGACCGGCAACGGCGCCTTCCAGTACGGCCCGACTGGCTTCGGCTTCAACCCGAACCTCGTCGGTGCGAACTTCACGCCCGTCTTCGTTCCCGCAGCCACGGGCAGCTCCGCTCCCACCTTCCTGGGATGGTTCAACCCGAACTACGGCTTCCAGCCTGCGAACGGCCTCGGCGTCGGCGCGACCGCGAACGGCCCCACCGCGGTCACGCCCGCGACCGCCGAGTATTGCTGCACTGGCAACACGACGGCCGCCACCACCGCCGATTGCGGGGTCAACGGCAACATCAAGGTCCGCTCGGTCGCCTGATCGCGCACCGAAACGCTCCGACCGCAGCGTTCGTCATCACCGCCGCGCAGCCCGTCGACTCGGGCTGCGCGGCGTCTTTCATGGCCCGACACCCGAGCCCGCTGCGGGTACATTCAGCGCATGCTCGTCACGAAGCCAGCCGACATCGAGGGCGCGACCCGCGCCGCGGAGTGCGTCGTCGAGACGCACCGCCGCCTCGTCGGCTTCCTGCGCGAGGGGCAGACGCTGCCCGAGGTCGACGCCTTCGTGGGCCAGCAGCTCGCCGACCTCGACGCGCCGAGCTGTTTCGTCGGCTACCGCATCCGCGGGCATCCGCCGTTTCCATCGCACGCGTGCCTGTCGGTGAACTCGTGCGTCGTCCACGGCACGCACGACATGCGCGCGTCGCCGCTACGCCGCGGCGACCTCATCTCGATCGACATCGGCGTGCGCCACCACGGCTGGATCGGCGACGCCGCGTGGACCTACGCGATCAAGGAGCGCGACCCGATCGGCGAGGCGCTCATGAAGTGCGGCCGCGAGTCGCTGCGGCGGGGCGTGGATGCGCTGCGGCCGGGCCGCCCGCTCATCGATTTCGCGAAGGCCGTGCAGGGCTATGTCGAGGGCGAGTGCCGCTTCTGCCTCGTGCGCGGGCTCGGAGGCCACGGGTATGGCAAGGAGCTGCACGGGCCGCCGTTCGTGTCGAATGTGGTTCCTTCGTACCCGGGCGAATGGCCCGATGCGTGGAAGGCGATCAAGCCGGGGCTCCTCGTCGCCGTCGAGCCCATGATCGCGGTGTCGAGCTCCGAGACGCGGTCGAACGGGCGCGAGTGGCCTGTCTACACGGCGGACGGGTCGATGAGCGTGCACTACGAGGCCGATGTGCTCGTCACGGCCGAGGGGCCCGTGAACCTGACGCAGGGTCTCTTCGATCTGCCAGAGGTCGTGGGCTGAACGGTTCGGCGGTCGGTGTGCGCGCGAGGCGCGCGAAAATCGCGAGTGGAAAAAAGGTGCTGGTTTGGGGGAGATGCGAAAGTGCCATCTAAGATGCGCGCCTTCGGAAACCTCTCCATGCATCAGACCACCACCCGACACGCCGCGACCACGGTCGCCTTCATCTCCGCGCTCGTTCTCGCGCCCGCCGCGCGCTCGAGTCCCGCCGCGCCTCCGACCAAGGTCGCGCCCGTCACCGACACGCTGCACGGCGTCGAGATCGTCGACGACTACCGCTGGCTCGAGGCGCTCGAGAAGGACTCGCCCGAGGTCGAGGCCTGGACCACCGCGCAGAACGACCACACGCGAGCCACGCTCGAGGCGCTCCCCTGCCGCGAGAAACTCTCCAAGGCGCTCGAGCCGTGGATGACGCTCGGCGCGGTCGGCACCCCCGTCATCACCGACGCGGGCTACTACTACACCGAGCGCTCGGGCCGCCAGAACCACGCGGTGCTGCGCCACCGTGCGAAGGGCGAGGCCACGGGCCGCGCGATCCTCGATGTCAACGAGCTCGACGAGAAGGGCCTGACCAGCCTCGACTGGTGGCGCCCGAACGAGCGCGGCGATCTCGTCGCCTTCGGCACCTCGCGCCAGGGCAGCGAGATGAGCGAACTTCACATCTTCTCGCTCGAGCTTGGCACCTGGCTCGCCGACGAGATCGTGGGCAAGGTCAGCTTCTCGGGCTGGATGCCCGACGGGCGCAGCTTCTTCTACTCCGCGCTGCGCGATCCGAAGGACCCCTACTCGCGCGAGACGCGCTTCCACATCGTGGGCACCGCGCCGCGCTTCGACCGCGTGGTCGTGCGCCAGACCGATCCGAGCAAGATCCCGAGCGCGGGCCCGTCGACCGACGGCAAGTGGCTCATCGGCGGCCTCTCCCGCGGCTGGCAGGCGAACGACCTATGGGTCTGCGACCTCGCGGCGTGGCGGCAGTCGGGCGAACTCGAGAAGACCGTCATCGCCGAGGGGCTCGACGGGCGCTTCGACCCGATCGATGTCATCGACGGCACGCTCTACATGTCGACGACCTTCGGGTCGCCTCGCGGCAGCATCGTGGCGGTCGACCTGGCGAAGCCCGCGCGCGAGCACTGGAAGACGCTGCTCTCCGAGCGCCCCGACATGGTGCTCGAGGGCGTGTCGCGCGCCGAGGGCTGCTTCGTCACCAGCTGGTCGAAGGATGTCTGCTCGCGCTTCGAGGTCATGGACATGTCGGGCAAGGTCCTGCACGAGATCCCGCTCCCCGGCCTCGGCACCGCGGGCATCTCGACCGACCACCGCACGCACGAGGCGTTCATCTCGTACACGAGCTACGACAGCCCGCGCACGATCTTCCAGACGCATGTCATGCATCCGAAGCTCGCGCCGTGGGCCAGGACCGAGATCCCCGGCGACCTCTCGGCCTACACCGTCGAGCAGAAGCGCGCGAAGTCGAAGGACGGGACCGAGGTCCCCATGTTCATCGTGCGCCGCAAGGACATGAAGCTCGACGGCACGAACCCGACGCTCCTCTACGGGTACGGCGGCTTCAATGTGTCGCTCACGCCGAGCTTCAACCCGACCCTCGTGCCGTGGCTCGACGCGGGCGGCGTGTATGTCGTCGCAAACCTGCGTGGCGGCGGCGAGTTCGGCGAGGAATGGCACCGCGCGGGCATGCAGGACCGCAAGCAGAATGTCTTCGACGACTTCTACGCCTGCGCCGAGTGGCTCATCCGCGAGAAGTACACGAGCTCCGCGCATCTCGCGATCGAGGGCGGCTCAAACGGCGGCCTCCTGACGGGCGTGGCGAGCACGCAGCGGCCCGACCTCTTCGCGGCGGCGATCGTGGCGGTGCCGCTCCTCGACATGGTGCGCTACCACGACTTCCTGATCGCGCGCTACTGGGTCCCCGAGTACGGCTCGAGCGAGGACAGCGCGCAGTTCCGCACGCTGTTCGCGTACTCGCCGTACCACAATGTGAAGAAGGGCGCGAAGTACCCCGCGCTGCTCGTGACCGCAGGCGAGAACGACTCGCGCGTGCATCCGCTGCACGCACGCAAGTTCGCGGCGCGCGTGCAGGCGCTTGCGGCCAACGACAGGTCGCAGGACCCGATCCTGCTCTGGGTCGACCGAGACGCGGGTCACGGCCAGGGCAAGCCGCTTGCACTGCGCATCCGCGACGAGGTCGACCAGTGGTCCTTCGTGATGTCGCAGACGGGCGCCTGCGCGCCCTGACGGCGTTCGCAGGGCCGAGACGCGTCGATCTGTAGCGGCGTGGTCGAGAATGTGCGGCTCGATGGCCTCGCGCCGGCGGGCGCGGCTTCCGCGCCGACGGCGCGCGCTTCTCGCCGCTTTGTCGGGGAGTTCGCCCCATCCGCCGAAACGCCCGTCGGAACAGGCCGAAGCGCTCACGCCGCCGCGCATGCGCGCCGATCTTCCTGCGTGCGCTCGTTCGACCTCATCTGCATCGGTTCAGGGCCCGCGGGCGAGAGCGCCGCGGCGCAGGCCGCCAAGTTCGGCCGCCGCGCGGCGGTGGTGGAGTGCGCTCCGCGCCCAGGTGGCGCGATGGTGAACACGGGCACGGTCGCCTCGAAGGTGCTGCGCGAGACCGCCCTGGTCGCGAGCGCGCTGCGCAGGCGCCCGATCCCTGGCCTCACCGCGAATCCGCTCGGCGAACTCTCGATGCAGCGGTTCATGGCGCGACGCACGCTCGTCCAGATGGAGGAGCACGACCGCATCGAGGAACGCCTCGACCTCGCGGGCGTCGAGATCCTGCGCGGGCGCGGCGAGATCGTCGACATGAACACCGTGCGCGTCGTGCGCCCCGATGGCAGCGCGCAGCTCTTCACAACCGACTACATGCTGGTCGCCACGGGGTCGACCCCCGCGCGAGCGAAGACCGTCGACTTCTCGCATCCCGCGGTCGTCGACGCCGACGGCATCCTCTCGCTCGAGGCGATGCCGCGTTCGCTCGTCATCGTCGGCGCAGGCGTGATCGGCAGCGAGTACGCGAGCATCTTCGCCGAGCTCGGCGTGGCGGTCACGCTCATCGAGCCGCGCTCGACGCTCATGCGGTTCCTCGACGAGGAGATCCGCGCGGTGCTCGAACGCGGCATGCGCGAGCAAGGCATCGAGCTGCTGTTCAACACGAGCGCGGCCCGCATCGAGGGCACCGCCGACGGACGCGCGCGCACCGTCCTGTCGGATGGCCGTGAAATCGTCTCCGACTGCGCGCTCTGGTCGCTTGGCCGCAACGGCAACACCCGCGGCCTCGGCCTCGAGTCGGTCGGGGTCAGGCCCGACGAGCGCGGCATCGTCGCGGTCGACACCCACTACCGCACCGACTGCCCGACGGTGTTCGCGGCAGGCGATGTGATCGGATTCCCCGCGCTCGCCTCGACGAGCATGGAGCAGGGTCGCATCGCGGCCTGCCACATGTTCGACATCCCGTTCCTGACGCGGCTCGCCGACACGGTTCCGATCGGGATCTACACGATCCCCGCGGTCGCATCGGTCGGCCTCACCGAGGAGCAGGCGCGCTCGGGCGGCCGCGATGTGGTCATCGGCCGCGGCCACTACCGCGACAACGCGCGCGGGCGCATGCTCGGCGACGACCAGGGCCTGCTCAAGGCCGTGTTCGACCGGCAGACCCGCATGCTGATCGGCGTCTCGATCGCGGGCGAGGACGCGACCGAACTCGTCCACCTCGGACAGCAGGCGATCGCGGCGGGTCACGGCCTGCAGCACCTCATCGAGAGCTGCTTCAACTACCCGTCGCTGACCGAGCTCTACAAGGCCGCGGCCTTCGACGCGCTGTCGCAGCTCGGCGAAGGCTCGCTGCGGCTCGCGGCCTAGCGGCGCGACGAGCCGCGCGCGCTCCGCCGCCATCTCCGCGGCCTCAGGCCCTGCTCAGCCGCGCGTGCTCCACGATCACGGTCTTCAGGCCGACCGAGCGGAACGCGATCCGCGCGCGCGTGCCGCCGAAACCGCGCGCGAGATACTCGATCTTCCCCACGCCGAACACGGGGTGCCGCACCAGCGACCCGAGCGGGAACATCTCGCCCACATCGGCGCCGTCGAACGCGTCGGGCTCGTCGTACTCGACATGCTGCCCGCCGCCCCAGCGCCCCGTGAGGTCGGTGCGCTCGCAGCACTTCTCGGGAATCTCGCGCAGGAACTCGCTCTCGATCGACATCTGGCGCACGCCGCGCACCGTGCGCGCCGCGGCCGACGACACCAGCAGCGCCCGCTCCGCGCGCGTCATGCCCACGAAGAGCAGCCTGCGCTCCTCCTCGAGGCCGTCCTCGCCCTCGCTGCTCGCGCGCGCATGCGGCAGCAGGCCGTTCTCGACGCCGATCACCGCGACCGAATCGAACTCGAGGCCCTTCGCCGCATGCAGCGTCATCAGCGTCACGCTGCCCTGGTCAGGGTCGATCGCGTCGGCATCGGCCACCAGCGACACGCTCTCGAGCCACAGGCGCAGCGCGTCGCCGAGCGTCGGATGCTCGGGCAGGTCGCGGTCCTCGGCGCCGGCCTCCTCGGGCGCGTCCTCGGGGAAGCGGTACTGCGCGGCCGCGCTCACGAGTTCCTCGAGGTTCGCCACGCGCTCGCGGTCCTCGATCGTCGAGTGGTCGTCGAGGCGGTCGAGGCCGCTCGTCTCGAGCACCTCGCTCACGAACGGCGCAAGGTCGCCCGGATAGCGCGTGTCGAGCGCCTGCGCGAAGTCGCGCACCATCGCCACGAACGCGTCGACCGCCTTCGCGGTCTTCCCCGTCACCGTGCCCGAGGCCGCCGCCTGCGCGAACGCCGAGATCAGCGGCAGCCCGTTCGACACCGCGTACGCCTCGATCTTGCGCACGGTCGCGTCGCCGATCCCGCGCGTGGGCGTGTTCACGATGCGCCTGAGCGACACCTCGTCGCGCGGATTCGCGCAGACCCGCAGGTACGCGACCGCGTCCTTGATCTCCCTACGGTCGTAGAACGCGGTTCCACGCGCGACCGTCGACGGGATCATCCTGCGCCGCAGCGCGTCCTCGACCACGCGCGAGAGCGCGTTCATGCGGTAGAGCACCGCCATCGAGCGCCACGGCACGCCTGCGCGCGACCGCTCCTCGAGGAATTCCGCGACCTTATCCGCCTCCTCGTGCTCCTCGTTCGCCTTCAGGATGCGCACGGGGGCGCCGTCGCCGAGCGAGGTCGTGAGCTCCTTGTGCTTGCGCCTGCGGTTGTGGCCGATCAGCCCCGCCGACGCGCGCACGATGTGGCCCGTCGAGCGGAAGTTCTCGCCGAGCGGGATCACGCGCGCGCCAGGGAACTGCTCCTCGAACTCGAGGATGTTCGAGATGTCCGCGCCGCGCCAGCCGTAGATCGACTGGTCGGGGTCGCCGACCACGAAGAGGTTCCGCGAGCTCTCGGCGAGCGCGTGCGCGATCACGAACTGCGCGTGGTTCGTATCCTGGTACTCGTCGACCAGCACCCAGCGGTGCCGCGACTGGAGCATCTCGCGCACCTCGGCGTCCTGCCGCAGGAGCAGCGCCACCTTCAGCAGCAGGTCGTCGAAATCGACCGCGTTCGACCGCGCGAGGACATCCTCGTAGGCCTTGTACGCCTTCGCGACCGAACGCGACCAGAAGTCGTTGGCGTTCGCGAGGTAGGCCGCGCTGTCGAGCAGGCGGTTCTTCGCGTCGGAGATCTCGGAGAGCACGCTCGCGGGCGTCCACTGCGTCGTCGACAGCCCCGCCTCCTCGAGCGCGGCCTTCACCGCGTCCTTCTGGTCGCCCGAGTCGTAGATCGAGAAACCAGGCTGCAGGCCGATGCGGTCGCCGAAGCGGCGCAGGATTCCCGCACAATGCGAGTGAAAGGTGGCGACGACGAGCCCCGTGCGCGAGCCGTCCTCGCGTGCGACCAGCTTCGACACGCGCTCGCGCATCTCGCCGGCTGCCTTGTTGGTGAAGGTCAGCGCGAGGATGCGCCACGGAGGAACGCCGCGCGCGATGAGCGTGGCGATGCGCCTCGTGATCACGCGCGTCTTGCCCGAGCCGGGCCCCGCGAGGACAAGCGCGGGGCCCTCGCCATGCAGCACGGCCTCGCGCTGCGCATCGGTGAGGTTGCGCAGGATGTCCACCGGCACGCCTGGTGCCGCGGTCGCGTCGCGCGCAGCCGATCGGCTCGTCGGCCGCGGCTCCCCTGCGCCATCCATGTCGTCGGGTCGGGTCACGGCGCGATCCTACGGCCCGCTGCAGGCGGCTGCGGCGCAATCGACAGGCTTCCCGCCCCCATGCCTGGCCGAAGCGGCTGGCACAGGTTGTCCACCGCGCGCGCGGGCGGTTCTGTCCGTTCCGGCCAGCCGCTAGCCTGCCCGGGCCGTCGTATCCCGCCAGGTTCCAAGGGTTTTTTGCGGTCCTTTCAAAAACCACAAAAAGATCCCTGACTGGGGCAAGTTCTCCCTTGCGACCCCAACATGTTGGGGTACGATGGCCGCGGCATCCAACCGATCGTGGACCGAGCGGTTGGCTGCCCCGACATCTGAAAAGTTCTCGGACTGGCGATTTCCAGCATTTCCCCGCCTTCCGCCGCAACGCGGCCAGGCGAGGCGACCGCTGAAGTCACCCCGAGGCATGCAAAGGGCTTCCGACCCACCGCCTTCACGACGGTGGGGCTCGGAGCGAGGGGCTCGACTGAGTTCACCCGTGTTGGGTCACCCGTGTTGGGTCATCCCGAGCGGGACCTCTCGAAGTGTTCGGGGCATCCCGGGCGGCCTGGTGGATCGGCATGGTGCCGAGTTGGGTTCTGCGTGTGGAACCTGCTCGCTCCGGGCCGAGCGTGTCTCGCTCCCTGGTCCGAGCCGTGCGGCCTGTCGTATGCCGCTCGCCAGCCCCGGCTGGAACTCTTCAGATCCTCGGTGCGAGCGTTCGTTTCGTGCATCTCCGCAGGCCAGACGGATCCGGCCTGCAAAGAAGAACACCCCCTCTCGAGCGCAGGAAGCGCCCGCGAAGGGACCGTGCAGGCCGGTGGGGTCTGCGTCCGGTGCGTTCATATGCCAGTCCTTTGCGACACGCAGATCCGCGAGCTCGTGCACATCGAGCCATTCGCGGGCAACGAGAAGAGAAAGGGCGTCGTCTCCTACGGCGTGTCGAGCTATGGCTACGACGTGCGCGTGGGAACGAAGTTCAAGATCTTCACGAACGCCACCTCGGGTGGCACGGCGATCGTCGATCCGAAGAACTTCACGAACGACCTGTTCCTGACCATTGACACGGCGGAGACGGGGCGCGACCACATCATCATTCCGCCGAACTCGTTCGCGCTTGCCGAGACCGTCGAGACGATCGAGGTCCCGCGCGATGTGCTCGCGATCTGCGTGGGCAAGTCGACCTACGCGCGATGCGGCATCATCGTGAATGTGACGCCGCTCGAGCCCGAATGGCGCGGCAAGGTCACGATCGAGATCTCGAACACGACGCCGCTCCCCGCAAAGATCTACGCCAACGAAGGCATCGCGCAGATGGTCTTCCTGAAGGCCGACCGCGTGTGCGCCACGAGCTACGCCGACAAGGGCGGCAAGTACCAGGACCAGGCGGGGCTCACGCTTCCGATGGTCGACGGCCTCGCATCGGTCGACAGCCTCGCATCGGTCGACAGCCTCGCATCGGTCGACAGCCTCGCGGGGGCGTCTGCGGAACTCTCCGCGATCCCCGCGAATACCCGCGGTTCCTGCTGCGGCGGCCACCGCCAACACCAACCTAGTAGCCATTGATCCCGCGCGGCGGCCGCATCGGCGCCGCGCGACGGGACGGCCGCGCCTGTGCGCGTTCGTCCCCCGACTGAAATCGCCTGTCACTCTCGACTCATCTCCCTCTCCGATCCGCTCGCGAAGAAAGCACGAACAATGAAGATCTCCCGACGCTTCACGAAGGCTGGCCAGAATGTCTACGACACCGTCGAGTGGACGAAGCGCTCGAGCCGCATCGGCAATTCCGATGGCTCGACCGTGTTCGAGATGAAGGACGCGGAGATCCCCGCGTCGTGGAGCCAGCTGGCGACCGACATCGTCGTGAGCAAGTACTTCCGCAAGGCGGGCGTGCCGCAGCTCGACGCGAACGGCACCCCGATGGTCGACGCCGCGGGCAAGCCCGTGCTCGGCCCCGAGCGCTCGGTGCGCCAGGTCGTGCACCGCCTCGCCGGCTGCTGGACCTACTGGGGCGAGAAGTTCGGGTACTTCTCGACCAAGCGCGACGCCGAGGCGTTCTACGACGAGCTCGCGTACATGCTCATCAACCAGATCGCCGCACCGAACAGCCCGCAGTGGTTCAACACGGGCCTGAACTACGCGTACGGCATCTCGGGTCCTGCGCAGGGCCACTGGATCGCCGACCACCGCACGGGCGCGACCAAGCTCGCCTCCGACGCCTACACCCACCCGCAGCCGCACGCCTGCTTCATCCAGTCGGTGCGCGACGACCTCGTCGGCGAGGGCGGCATCATGGACCTCTGGACGCGCGAGGCGCGTCTCTTCAAGTACGGCTCGGGCACGGGCACGAACTTCTCGCAGCTCCGCGGCGAGAACGAGCCGCTCTCGGGCGGCGGCAAGAGCTCGGGCCTGATGAGCTTCCTGCGCATCGGCGACCGCGCCGCGGCCGCGATCAAGTCGGGCGGCACCACCCGTCGCGCGGCCAAGATGGTCTGCCTCGACCTCGACCACCCCGACATCGAGTCGTTCGTCAACTGGAAGGTCCGCGAGGAGATCAAGGTCGCCGCGCTCGTCGAGGGCATGAAGGCCCTCGGCCAGGACCAGAAGGACCTCGCCTCGAAGCTCGGCCTGAAGCTCGACTACGACTTCAACGGCGAGGCGTACTACACCGTCAGCGGCCAGAACTCGAACAACTCGGTCCGCATTCCCGACGAGTTCTTCGACGCGCTCGATTCGAACAGCGAGTGGAAGCTCATCGGCCGCACCGACGGCAAGGTCGCGAAGACCATCCAGGCGAAGGACCTCTGGAACGAGATCAACTTCGCCGCGTGGCGCTGCGCCGACCCTGGCGTGCAGTACGACAGCACGATCAACGCGTGGCACACCTGCCCCGAGGGCGGCCGCATCAACGCGAGCAACCCGTGCTCGGAGTACATGTTCCTCGACAACACGGCGTGCAACCTCGCGTCGATCAACCTGCTCAAGCTGTACGACTCGCAGACCCGCCGCTTCGACATCGAGGCCTACGAGCACGCCATCTCGCTGTGGACGATCGTCCTCGAGATCTCGGTGCTCATGGCGTCGTTCCCGTCGAAGGAGATCGCGGAGCTCTCGTGGAAGTACCGCACGCTCGGCCTCGGCTACGCCAACCTCGGCGCGATGCTGATGCAGGCGGGCGTTCCGTACGACAGCGATGAGGGGCGCGCGGTGTGCGGCATGCTCACCTCGATCCTCACGGGCCGTTCGTACGCGCAGAGCGCCCTGCTCGCCGCCGAGCACGGGCCGTTCGCGGGCTATGACGCGAACCGCGACAACATGCTGCGCGTGGTCCGCAACCACCGTCGCGCGGCGCAGGGCGTGGCCCGCACCAGCGACGAGTACGAGAGCCTGCGCATCCGCCCCGTGCCGATCGACCATCCGCTCGTGCGCTCGGGCCGCATCAACCTGTCGAACTCGGCCGAGATGCTCGACCGTTCGGTCGCCTGCTGGGACGACGCGCTCAGCTTCGGCGAGAAGTTCGGCTACCGCAACGCGCAGACCACGGTCATCGCGCCGACGGGCACCATCGGCCTGCTCATGGACTGCGACACGACGGGCGTCGAGCCCGACTTCGCGCTCGTGAAGTTCAAGAAGCTCGCAGGCGGCGGCTACTTCAAGATCGCCAACCAGTCGCTGCGGCCCGCGCTCAAGGCCCTCGGCCACTCGAACGAGGAGACCGACGCGATCATCACCCATGTGATGGGCTCGCTCAGCCTCGATGTGCCGATGCCTGCGGTCGACGGCTCGACCGTCGCAGGTCAGCGGACGACGCTCCGCGACTTCCTCGTCTCGAAGGGCTACACCCATGAGGAGCTCAGCACGGTCGAGGGCAGCATTCCCGGCGTGTTCGAGATCGGCTTCGCCTTCTCGGCGTGGTCGATGCCCGAGCGCGTGCTCGTGGCGGCGGGCATTGACCCCGCGGCGGCGCGCAACGACTTCTCGTTCAACGGCCTCAAGGTGCTCGGCCTGACCAAGCGCCAGATCGACACGCTGAACCGCCTCGTGTGCGGCACTCAGACCGTCGAGGGCGCACCGTTCCTCAAGGACGCGCACCTCGCCGTGTTCGACTGCGCGAACCGCTGCGGCCCGACCGGCACCCGCTTCATCAAGCCCGAGGGCCACATCCGCATGATGGCTGCGTCGCAGCCGTTCATCACGGGCGCGATCTCGAAGACGATCAACCTGCCTTCCGACGCCTCGGTCGAGGACATCGGCGCGTGCTACCGCATGAGCTGGGAACTCGGCCTCAAGGCGAACGCCCTCTACCGCGACGGCTGCAAGCTCAGCCAGCCGCTGTCGACGAAGAGCGACAAGGCCGAGGAGGACGACAAGAAGGAGGCCGCGGAGGCCGAGCAGGCCGCGAAGAGCGAGCCTGTCACCGACGCCGCCGAGCAGCAGGACCTTCTCGGCGAGGCTCTCTCGACCGAGGCGGTCGACGCGATCGTCAGCGCGGCCGACAAGCTCGATCTCGAGCGCCGCGAGGTGATCGTCGAGCGTGTCGTCGAGCGCATCATCGAGCGTCCGATGCGTCGCCGCCTCGCCGACACGCGCGAGTCGATCACGCACAAGTTCAATGTCGCGGGCCACGAGGGCTACCTCATCGTCGGCCTCTACGACGACGGCCGCCCGGGCGAGCTCTTCATCACGATGGCGAAGGAAGGCTCGACGATCGGCGGCCTGATGGATTCGCTCGGCACCGCGATCTCGGTGGCGCTCCAGTACGGCGTGCCCGTCGAGAGCCTGGTGACCAAGTTCGCGCATCAGCGCTTCGAGCCGATGGGCATGACGACGAACGCCGACATTCCGTTCGCGAAGAGCCTCGTCGACTACATCTTCCGGTGGCTGGGCATGCAGTTCATCCCCGGGTACCGCGAGCAGAACTCGCCACGACTCAACAGCGGCTACGGCCACGCCGAGCCCGCTGCTGCTGTTCAGGAAACCGCCGCGGAGGATCCGCGCAAGGAGGACGCTGCATGCAGCGATCAGGGATGGTCAGCGCGTCGTACCGCGGCGATCGAGGCAGCGATCGCGACCCGCGAGGCTTCACCCCGTCCTGCCCCGACGGAGCGCGTCGCGCCCGGCGCGGTGACCGCCTCGGTGACGGAGGTCCGCACGGTCGAGTCGTTCTCGACGGTGCAGCGCAGCGTGAAGACGGTCGCCGCCTCGGCGCTCGACCAGTCGAACGCGGCGCTCATGGGCGATGCCCCCGCCTGCGATGGATGCGGTTCGATCACGGTGCGGAACGGCACCTGCTACCGCTGCCTGAACTGCGGCAACTCGATGGGCTGCAGCTGAACCCGATTCAGCTGAGTCCCCTGCAGATGGTGGTGCTGCGGCAGAGGCAAGCGCAGCACCCCCCGAAGCGGGCGGGACGGCGAGAAGCGGCCTGCGTGACTCCGACCACGCAGGCGGCTCGAGCCAATCCGATCTGGCTGCTGTCATGAACGAAACAGGGCCGACAGGCCCCCGCGGCGACGCCGACGCACAGGCGACCCGCGGATCACGGAGGTGCGTGGAGTGTCCGATGCCGGCAGCCATGCCGGAAACGAGGTCCGCAGCGCTACAGGAAGTGGCATGACGCGGGCGTTGCCGAAAGGCGCGCCTGCGCGGAACGGAAGCCGGATCACCGCGGATCACGAGCGGGTGTCAGATGAGGACTCCGACACACCCGCTTCGGAGCAGACGACGGAACCAGTGAACGAGAAGGTCGGCGAGTGGATGGACCCTTCTTGCACCGGTCGGGCGAGCATGGAGTTCGCAGAGTCCGACCCCTGACGCGCGGCCTCACGCGCGACCCAGGTGGCCGACTCGGATCCGTCGAATGCAACACACCACCACTGCGGGACCGCCCACGCGAAGGTCCCGCTCATACGCCCGCCCGCGGACCCCACCTCCGCGGGCGGTGCGTGTTTTAGCGTGGGCGACTTTCGTTGAAGCCCCTGAAACGGGGCTTCAACATCCTCGCCCACTTTGGCTGGGGGCGGCGCGCTGCGTGATCATGACGCCAGTCCTCCGAGCACGCGGCGGCGACGCCGCGTGGGGACGGAGGGTTGACGAGATGACCACGACCGACGCCGTCGCGCGCAGCGCGACGGGTGCCCAGTCCGAAGGCACTGGGTCGCAGGATTCCCCACTCTCGGCTCGATGCGGCGGGCGAAGCCCGACGGTCCGCTGTCTCGGCACGGTGAAGGACCGAAGGACCGCGCGCTTCGCGCGCGCGCCCTCGCGAGATTGGAGAACGGGGCGACCCAGTGGCTTCGCACTGGGCACCCGCCGGCCAGAGGCCGGCGGCGCGCTGCGTGATCATGACGCCAGTCCTCCGAGCACGCGGCGGCGACGCCGC
>JAJTGK010000161.1 GCA_021297815.1 Planctomycetaceae bacterium | reverse complement strand
CGTGGTCGACGCCGAGCCGGGCGCCAATGTCATCGCCTGCCTCCAGCAGATCGCCCGCATGTCGAAGACCGCCGAGGGCTCGGCGACCACCCCCGTCTGCTACGACTCGGGCTGCCTCGAGGAAGTCTGCGGCTCGTGCGCCATGGTCATCAACGGCCGCGTGCGCCCGTCGTGCTCGGCGCTCGTCGACAATGTGATCGGCGCCGACGGCACGATCACCCTCGAGCCCCTCTCGAAGTTCCCCGTCGTGCGCGACCTCGCGGTCGACCGCAGCCGCGCCTTCGAGGCGCTCAAGCGCGTGAAGGCCTGGGTGCCCGTCGACGGCACCTACCACCTCGGCGCGGGCCCGAAGGACACCCCCGAGAACCAGGAGATGCGCTACACGCTCTCGACCTGCATGAGCTGCGCGTGCTGCCTCGAGGCGTGCCCGCAGTTCAACCTCGAGGAAGACGCCACCAAGTGGGAGACCGAGTTCGTCGGCCCCCACGCGATCAGCCAGGCGCGGCTCTTCAACACGCACCCGACGGGCGCCACGCTCGCCGGCGAGCGCCTGGATGTGCTCATGGCCAAGGGCGGCGTCAACGACTGCGGCAACGCGCAGAACTGCGTGAAGGTCTGCCCGAAGGAGATCCCGCTCACCGAGTCGATCGCCGCCATCGGCCGCGCGGTCACGGTGCATGGGTTGAAGAAGTTCTTCGGCGGGCGGTGATTGAGCGCTCGCAACCTGCTTCGCGTGATTTGAGCGCTCGCAACCTGCTTCGCAACTTGCTCGCTTTGGCGGGGATGGCGCGTGGTGTGCGCGCTCGCAACCTGCTTCGCAACTTGCTCGCTTTCGCGTGAATGGCGCGGGGTGTGAGCGCTCGCAACCTGCTTCGCGTGATTTGAGCGCTCGCAACCTGCTGCGCAACTTGCTCGCTTTGGCGGGGATGACGCGGGTGGCAGCCTGCGCGCGCGGGCGGAACGCGTGATGCGGATGGATGGACGCGTACGAGCGCGGAGCGCAGCGAAGCGCGAGCAGTGTGCGCTCGGCGTCGCCACACCTTCGTGTGGCATCACCTCTGGTGATGGCGCGCACGAACGCACCCTCAGCCCCACGATCTCCTCACCAACCCGAGCCGACTAGATCAACTTGCCCAGCACCTCGTTCGCGAGCATCACACCGCGCCCCGTGAAACGAAGCCGCCCCTCCGCCGTGCGCTCGAGCAGGCCGTCGGCGATCGCGCGCGCGATGATGGCGGCACGCCCAGGCTCGAGCTCGACCGCGTGCCGCTCGAGCGCCGCGTCGATCCCCTCCATCAGACGCAGGCCGAGCATGATCGCCTCGCTCGTATGGCGCCGTTCATCAGGCGCCTCATGGTCGACGACGGGCGGCGCGCCCGAGTCGTCCCCTGAAAGCCAATCACCAAGCCGCGGCACGACCTTGAAGCGGTGCCCCGCCACGAAGCCGCTCGCGCTCGGCCCGAGCGCCCACCACGGTTCGTTGCGCCAGTACACGAGGTTATGGCGGCACTCGCGCCCCTCGCGCGCGAAGTTCGACACCTCGTACCGCGCGAAACCCGCCGCGCCGAGCAGTTCGCCCGTCGCCTCGAACATCGCGGCCTCGACCGCGTCGTCGCACGGCTCGAACTCGCCGCGCTCGAGGCGGCGCGTCATCGCGGTGTTCGGCTCGTAGGTCAGGCCGTAGCACGAGAGGTGTTCAGGCGCGAGCGCGAGCGCGCGCTCGAGGTCGGCGCGCCACTCCGCCAGCGTCTGGCCTGGAATGCCGAAGATCAGGTCGAGGTTCAGGTTCGCGATACCCGCGTCGCGCAGAAGCCGAACCGCGCGCTCCACATTCGCAGGGTCGTGCCAGCGCTCGAGCGTCTTCAGGTGCCGCGGGTCGAAGCTCTGCGCGCCGATCGACACGCGGTTCACGCCCGCGTCGACGAGCACGCGCGCCTTCTCGGCGTCGATCGTCTCAGGGTTCGCCTCGACGGTCCACTCGAGGTCGTGCGCAAGCGGCAGCTCGCGAATCAACGCGCACAGCCGCGCGAGTTCCTCGGCCGAGAGCAGCGTGGGCGTGCCGCCGCCGACGAACACCGTGCGGATCGGCCCCGCGACCCGCGCGGCGCTCCACGCGACCTCGCGCGCCAGCCGCGCGAGGTAGTCGCCCGTGCGCCCCTCGCGGTCGACGAACGAATAGAAGTCGCAGTAGTGGCACTTGTGGAAGCAGAACGGGACATGGACATAAAGCCCCGCCACACCGTGCACGCCCTCGGGCAGGAGCGCCGCCAGCGACTGCGGGCGCTCGCGGACGCCCCGCGCGGGGTCGTCGCCATGGATCCTGAGGTTTGCCACAGGGTCAGGATATGGGGGGCGCGCACCCATTTCGGGCCGAGCCGCGGGGAACGCTCAAGTCCGTCCACCACGGGGCCGATGCCGCCATGTCCGAGCCGTCGCCCGAACGCGGCGGCCCGGCGGAGGCGTGACGACATGGCAGGCGACGAAGTCATCCGGATCATGTGCCCGAACCTCGGCTGCCAGCGGGTCCTCGCGGTGCCGTCGAGCGCGCGCGGCAAGCTCGTCCGCTGCCGCGGCTGCGGCTCGAACATCCGCATCCCCGTGCCCCGCGCCGAGGCTCCCGCCGCCCAGTCTGCGCCGAACTCGCAGCAGCAGCGCCCCGCCGCCTGACGCCACGCCCCATCGGCCTCTGCAGCCGCGCTACGATGCGCGCTTGAGCCAGATCACCCCCACTTCGAAGCGTTCGGGCACGCCCGTCCATGCCGCCGTCGTCGGCCTCCAGTGGGGCGACGAGGGCAAGGGCAAGATCGTCGACCTCCTGACGAGCCGCTACGACTGCATCGTGCGCTACAACGGCGGCGCGAACGCGGGCCACACCGTGCAGGTCGGCAAGGAGCGCTACGCGCTGCACCTGATCCCCTCGGGCATCCTGTCCTCTGGCAAGATCAACATCGTCGGCAACGGCGTGGTGGTCGACCCCGAGAAGGTGCTCGACGAGATCGACGGCCTCCGCGCCCGCGGCGTCGAGGTCGGCGCCAACCTGCGCATCTCCGACCGCGCGCATGTGGTCATGCCCTACCACAAGGACCAGGACGCCGCGCTCGAGGAACTCCTCGAGAAGCGCTCGGGCAAGGCGGGCGCCAGCGGCTCGATCGGCACCACGCGCCGCGGCATCGGCCCCGCGTACTCCGACAAGGTGCGGCGCTCGACGGCGCTGCGCATGGGCGACCTCCTCGACCACGCGCTGCTCCTCCGCAAGCTCGACGCGATCTGCGGCCTGCGCATGGCCGAACTCGAGGCGCTCGGCGCCACGGTGAAGCCGCTCGTGCCGAAGGAACTCGCCGACCGCTTCGCCGCCGCGGGCGAGCGGCTGCGGCCCCACATCGACGACACCGTCTACCTGCTGCACGACCAGATCCGCGCGGGGCGCAGCGTGCTCTTCGAGGGCGCGAACGCCTGCCTCCTCGACATCGACCACGGCACCTTCCCGTATGTCACGAGCTCGAACTGCTCGACGCTCGGCATTCCCGCGGGTTCGGGCGTTCCTGGGCGCATGATCGGCAAGGTGTACGGCATCATGAAGGCCTACTCGACGCGCGTCGGCGGCGGGCCGTTCGTCACCGAGCTCCTCGACGCGACGGGCGAACGCATCCGCCAGCGCGGCCGCGAGTACGGCACCACCACGGGCCGCCCGCGCCGCTGCGGCTGGCTTGACCTCGTCGCCGTGAAGTACTCGGTCATGGTGTGCGGCGCCGACGCGATCGCGTGCACGCTGCTCGATGTGCTGAGCGGCTTCGACGAACTCAAGATCTGCACGGGCTACCGCCGCGCCGACGGCACGGTGACCGACCGCTTCATTCCCGACGCCGAGCGCATGCACGGCTTCACGCCCGTCTACGAGACGCTGCCCGGCTGGCAGCGCGAGCTCGGCACCTGCACCGACCGCGACGACCTGCCCGTCGAGGCGCGGCGCTACCTCGGCTTCGTCGAGGAGTTCGTGGGCATTCCCGTCGAACTCGTCAGCGTGGGCCCCGAGCGCACGCAGACCTTCGAGTCGAACGAGCGCTTCGCCGCGATGCGCTGAGGCCGCGCATGCAGAGCCCGGCGCACGCGATTCCCGCAGATTCTCCGCTCGCATCGATTCCGCGCGAGCGCTGGCCGCGCCATGTCGCGGTCATCATGGACGGCAACGGCCGCTGGGCGAAGGCCCGCGGACTGCCGCGCGCCGCGGGTCACCGCGAGGGCGTCGTCACCGTGCGCCGCGTGGTCACCGAATGCGCGCGCCTCGGGCTCGGCGCGCTCACGCTCTACTCCTTCTCGAGCGAGAACTGGAAGCGCCCGGCCGACGAGGTCGCGGCGCTCATGGCGCTCTGCTGCGAGTTCCTGCGCGTCGAGCGAGCGACAATGCTCGCAGAGAACATCCGCTTCCGGCGGATCGG
>JAJTGK010000160.1 GCA_021297815.1 Planctomycetaceae bacterium | reverse complement strand
CGTCGAAGTCGCTCTTCACGAGAAACGCTAGCCGCTCGCGCTCCGAGTAGCGCGCCATCGGCTTCGTGCGCACGAAGGTCCCCGCGAGCAGATCGAAGGTCGCCGCGTCGTACGCGCGGTCGGCCGCGGCCTTGTCGGCAAGCCGCACGCGCAGTTCGCCAAGACCTGGGAATGTCACCGCCGACTCGATCGACCGACCCTCGGCATCGACCACCTCGGAACCGGGCACGGGCACCAGGCTGTTCGTCGTCGCGTACACCGTCACGGGCAGTTCGCGCCCGCCGACCGTGCGTCGCTCCTCCGCACCGCGCCGCATCGCGACCTCGGCCACCGCGAGCCCCGACTGCGGATCGAGCGCGCGGTACGCGATCGTCTCGGCCCGTGCCTTGTGCCGCATCGCGACGAACGCCACGACCTCGCGCGGCGTGAGGAAATCCCCCTCGATCGCCACGCGCTCGGCCGCACCGCCCACGCCGCGCTCGACGCTCGCAAACCACGCCGCGCCCTCGCGCACGAAGCGGTAGCGCACGCGCTCGCCCTTCCCCTGCACCACCGTCGCCTCGACGGGGTCGCCCGCACGCGTCTCGACGAACTCGCTCTCGAGCTCGACGCGCGTCTCCTGCGAAAGCCTGCGAAAGCGCATCTCGACGCGCGACACCGTGCGCACCAGGTCGCCGTCCTCGTCGACGCGGTCGTACGAGCGCCCGCACGGCCGCCCACCGAGTTCCTGCACCGACCAGCGCTCCTCGACCGTCTTCCAGTCCGCGCGCGCCACGCACGCGCACGCCGCGACCACCGCAAGCAGGATGGCCGCGAGGCGCGTCACGCGTGCCCGCCCGACTTCGCGGCGCCGCCACCCTCGCCCTCACCCCCACCCTCGCCATCGCCCTCCTGCTTCGGCGCCATCGACTTGAGCAGCGGGAACAGGATGACATCGCGAATCGACTGGCTGTCGGTGAGCAGCATGACGAGGCGGTCGATGCCGATGCCGAGCCCGCCCGCAGGCGGCATGCCCACGCGCAACGACTCGACGAAGTCCTCGTCGAGCGTGCGGAAGGTCGACTCCTCGTCGTCGGCGCCCTTCAGCTGCTCGGTGAACTTCGCGAGCTGGATGTCGGGGTCGTTGAGCTCGGTGTACGCAGGGCCGACCTCCATGCCGCCGATGAAGATGTCCCAGCGCCCGCACAGCGCGGGGTCGTGCGCGTGCGGCCGCGTGAGCGGCGAGATGGCGCTCGGATAGTCGGTCACGAAGGTCGGCCGGCACGGGTCGATGAGCGGCTCGGCGCACTCCTCGAACACCTCGTTCACCACGAGCCAGTCGTCGAGCTTCGCCTCGTGGTGCAGCCCGAGCGCGCGCGCCTTGGCGCGCACCGCCGCGAAATCGCGCATGTCGCAGCCCGCGCCGCGCCGGAAGAGCTCCTCGAAGGTCACCTTCACGAACGGGCTCGAGTAGTCGATGTCGAGCTCGCCCCACGGCAGCACGGGGCCGCCCGACACGCCCGCTCCGCCCACGCGCAGGCCCGCGGTGCGGCGCTCCTCGACCATCTCGCAGGCGAGATGGTGGATCAGGCTCTCGGTCAGCTCCATCATCGTGCCGTAGTCGCCGAACGCCTCGTACACCTCCATCGCGGTGAACTCGGGGTTGTGGCTGCGGTCGATGCCTTCGTTGCGGAAGTTGCGGTTGATCTCGTACACCTTGCGCATGCCGCCCACGAGGCAGCGCTTCAGGTAGAGCTCGGGCGCGATGCGCATGAAGAGCGGCATGTCGAGCGCGTTGTGGTGCGTGGTGAACGGCCGCGCGGCGGCGCCGCCCGCGATCGGCTGCAGCACGGGCGTCTCGACCTCGAGGAACCCGCGCGCATCCATGAAGCGGCGGATGCGCGACACGATTCGCGCTCGCATGGCGAAGACGCGGGCGGTCTCGGGGTTCGCGTACATGTCGACATAGCGGCGGCGGTAGCGGAGCTCGGGGTCGGACAGGCCGTGCCACTTCTCGGGCGGCGCGGCAAGCGACTTCGCACCGAGCGACACGCGCGTCGCCCAGACGCACACCTCGCCCTTGTTCGTGCGTCCGATCGGCCCCTCGGCCACCAGGATGTCGCCGTAGTCGGCGGCCTTCGCAAGCTCGAACGCGTTCGCCTCGACCGCGGCCTTCGACACGCTGACCTGCAGGTCGCCCGACTCGTCGCGCAGGAAGAGGAAGACGAGCTTGCCCATGTCGCGGTGCTGCACGATGCGCCCCGCGACCTTCACCACCGCACGCGCATCGGCGGGCACGGCGCCCGTCGCCTTCGCCTCCTTGCTCGCGGCGTCGAAGGCCACATGCGCCTCCTCGCTGAATCGCGCGCGCGCCGCGGCGATCGCCAGCAGCCCGTCCTCGCGGCGCCCGTACGGATCGAACCCGAGCTCGTCGCGGAAACGCTTGAGTTTCGCGCGACGCGACGCGACGATCTCGGATTCGGACAGCGGAGCGGGTTCCTGCGGCGTGGTCTCGGACATAAGGCCCGAATCCTACCGAGGCGGTTGGGAACGCGGGGAACTTGCGCTACGCTGCGCGGCTTCCCCGAAACCACCATGTCACCTTCCACCAAGCGACTCGGCATCCTCACGGGCGGCGGCGACTGCCCCGGCCTCAACGCAGTCATCCGCGCGGTCGCGAAGACCGCGATCCTTCAGTACGGCATCGAGGTCATCGGCATCGAGGACGGCTTCCAGGGCCTGATCGAGCACCGCGTGCGCCCGCTCGGCGTGAAGGATGTCTCGGGCATCCTGACCCGCGGCGGCACCGTGCTCGGCACGAACAACAAGGCGAACCCCGCCCGCTACTGCACGGGGCGCCTGCCGAACGGCGACCCCATCTGGGAGGATGTGACCGACAAGTGCCTCGCGACGCTCACCGAGGAGCGCATCGACGCGCTGATCGTGATCGGCGGCGACGGAACCATGGCGTGCGCGGCACCGATCGCGGCCGCGGGCTTCAATGTGATCGGCGTGCCGAAGACGATCGACAACGACCTCGTCGGCACCGAGATCACCTTCGGCTTCCTGACCGCCGTCGCCACGGCCACCGAGGCGCTCGACCGCCTGCACTCGACCGCCGACAGCCACCACCGTGCGATGGTGTGCGAGGTCATGGGCCGCAACGCGGGCTGGATCGCGCTGACCGCGGGCGTCGCGAGCGGCTCCGATGTGATCCTGATTCCCGAGATCCCCTTCGACCTTCGAAAGGTCGCCGAGGACATCGAGCGCCGCATGCGCGGCCCCGGCTTCGCGATCATCGTGGTCGCCGAGGGCGCGCGGCCGCTGCACGGCCAGCAGGTCGTGGGACGCTTCGATCCGACGAGCCCCGATCCGATCCGCTTCGGCGGCATCGGCAACCTCGTCGCCACCGAGATCCAGGATCTCACGGGCGTCGAGACGCGCACGACGGTGCTCGGCCACACGCAGCGCGGGGGCACGCCGATCTCGCCCGACCGGATCCTGGCCACGAACTTCGGCTTCCACGCGATGTCGGTGCTTGCGAGCGGCAAGCGGAACCGTCTCGTCGTGCGCGAGAACAACATCTTCACCGACATCGATCTCTTCGCGACGGTCGGCAAGCAGCGCCTCGTTCCGATCGACCACCCGCTCATCGCCGCGGCGCGTGCGATCGGCACCAGTTTCGGCGACGGCGCCGGTTCGATCGTGGCCAAGCCGATGCCGACGGCCCTCGTCTGACGACCGCCTCCTGCACGCGAGTTTCCGCCGATGGACCCTGCGATCTTCCTCGACCGCGACGGCACGCTTGTTCCCGACGACGGCGACGCGGGCAATCCCGAGAAGGTCGCGCTCGCGAAGGATGTCGGCAGGGCGCTGCGCGCGCTTCGCGACGCGGGGTTCCGCATCGTGGTCGCGACCAACCAGGGCGGCGTCGCGCGCGGGCGGTTCACCGAGTCGGATGTCGAGCGCACGAACCAGCGCATCGCCGAGCTCGTCGACGCAGCCACGGGCCTGCGCCGCACCATCGAGAAGTTCTACTACTGCCCATTCCACCCGAAGGGCACCGTGGCGGCCTACACGCGCGAGCACCCGTGGCGCAAGCCGAAGCCCGGCATGCTGCTGCAGGCCGTGCAGGACATGGAGCTCGACCCCGCGCGCTCGTGGGTGATCGGCGACTCGCCGCGCGACATCGCCGCAGGCCGCGCGATCGGCGCGCGCACGATCCTCGTGTCGCGCGATCCGCAGGCGGTGGCCGAGGCGGGGGCACACCACGCCGCGGGCTCGCTTGTCGAGGCGGCGCGGCTCGTGCTCGAGCATCAGGGCGGCGCTCCGACGCACGAAGCCGCCGAAGCCTCGGCACGGACGGACACCGCGAAGACTCCCGACGCCTCGAAGCCGCAGGCCGCCGCGTCCCGCAAGCGCCGGCGCGAGGCCCGCGCGACCACGCGGCTCCGACGCGAGCGCGACAGCGAGCGGCTGCGGCGCGCGCTCGGCGAACTCGCCGAAGAGGTC
>JAJTGK010000043.1:9201-43476 GCA_021297815.1 Planctomycetaceae bacterium | reverse complement strand
CGCTTCTCGAGGACGCCTACTCCTCGTGGTATTCGGGCCGCATCCAGACCGCAGGCACCATCTGGGTCGAGTCGCGCCGCGCGGGTGGCTACGACATCGCCGTGCTCGCGCTTCCTCGCGACGCATGCGCGGCCATGCCCAAGCGGAGCGTGTGGCGCAAGAGCGCACGCGAAGTGGCGGAATCGTCGCAGAGCTGGATCGTGGCGGCGGCACTTGCCGAAGGCGCCGACCCTGCGGCCCGCAAGGAACTGCTCGAACTCGCCACCGTTCGGATCGACGAGTCCGTGAAACCGACCGCGCCTGCATGGCCCGAAGCGCTCGTGAAGCTGCCAGACCTGATCGCAAGCGACAAGCTCGCGTCGCTCGGAGTCGGCGATCTTGCGCGGCTTGCAGCCATGCGCCCGGGCGACCGAGCGCTTTGGGGCGCGCTTGCGCAGCGCTGCCGTGACCTCGGGCTGACGCAGACGGCCACGCTCATCGACGCGACGCCGACGCGGCTCGGGTGGCCAAGCCCCGCACCGATCGCGGAAGCACATGCGTGGAGCTCTGTGCCGACCGACGGTCTTCCTGCCGCGCTCGCGGCGGTGATCCGCCACGCAGGCGCGATTCCCGCCAAGGGAACCACGGGGAGCGCCGCCGAGAAGTCGGCCACGAAGGCCTACTCGGCCAAGACCCCCGACCTCGCCGAGGCCGAGGCGCGCGCACGCGAGGCATGCAGCATGCCGAACGCGAACGCGCTGAACCTCCTCGCCGCCATTCGGCTTTCGCGCGCCGATGCCGCGACCACCGACCTTCTGCAGGCGCTGGCCTTCGCACATCAGGCGGCGGCACTCGATGGGCAGCACCCTTTCGCCGCCGTCAACATTGCCCGCGCGCTGCAGCGCCTCGGATGGCGCGAGCATGCGAAGGCGGCGCTTGCCGCCCTGCCGCCTTCCCCCGAAGGCAGCTGGCAGCAGCGGGAAGCGACCCGCATCGCCGAGTGGCTTCAGGAGAACTGAGCCACCTCAGGAACCGAACGCCGTTGCGAGGCGCAGCGGCATGGAGAACTCCACATGAACACCGCCCAGCTGCTCTGCACCGTCGCCCTCGCCCTGCCAACCCTCGGACTGGCACCCGTGTCGTCGGGCGCCGCCACAACGGCCACCGTGCAGGCGGAGGAGGAGACGATCACGGTCGAAGCCGAAGGAATCGGCGCCGACCGCGCGGCGGCGCTCGACCAGGCGCTGCAGGCAGCGGTCATGTCGGCCGTCGGCGGCATCATCGAGTCCGAGACGATCGTCGAGAACGAGCAGCTCGTGAAGGACCGCATGCGCCAGCTGTCGGGCGGCGTGGTGCAGCGCTACGAGGTGCTGTTCGACCAGAAGACGGCCGCGGGCCATGTCGTGCGCGTCAAGGCGAAGATCAGCCGCAAGCCCATCGTCGATGCGGTGGGCGAGATCGTCGAAGGGTCGGCGAAGGTGAGCGGCAAGAGCCTGCTGGCCAAGCGGAAGTCCATGAAGCAGGCGGCGGGCAACCTGAAAGAGACGCTCATCCCGTCCGTTCGCGCCATGATGGAGGCGCCGTTCTCGGCGCACCTGAGCGAGGATGCGTTCCTGAATGTCATCGGGCTCAAGTTGCCCGACAGCGACAGCGGGCTGCCCGCGCCTGTGGTGCTGTCCGTCGACCTCGCGCGATGGAACGCGAGCGCGGCCACGCTGGTCGAGCGGCTGACGGCCTTCAGCGCGCCGATCGAATCCACCGAGTTCAACGCGCGCGGATGGAGCCTTCAGTCGAAGGAGGCCCAGAAGGAGATGACGCTTCTCAACGAGCGGGTGAAGTCGGGTGATCCCGACGCCGTGCAGGCCGAGATCGCGAAGGGCGGCCCCGCGATCACCTGGACGATGCGCGTGGTTGCGGAAGCCGCGACTCCCCCGCTGCGCGCCGACCAGGCGCGCGCAAGCAGCCAGATGCCGTACGGCGCATTCACCGTGTCAGGCTTTCGGCAGGTTCCGCGTGGATCGGGGCTCGATGCCGTCGACAGCTCGGGGGTCGGGTTCACAAGCGACCCCGACGCGACCCCCGCGGTGCTCGGCATCGTGCACGCCGTCGAAGGGACGAAGGCGAAGCTCACCTACTTCAGGCTTGATGAGGGCGCGCTGACCGAACTGCGAAGGAGCGCCGTCAAGGGCGCACGCATCGAGATTTCGCTGCTCGATGGCGCCGGCGCCGCAGTCGCCTCGGATTCATGCGCGCTGTCGTACAGCCCGCGTCGCGGGACAGGCATGTTCCTGTGCGACGGGACGAAGGCCTTCGCCTCGGGGAAGCCGGAGCCTGTGCTGCTGCTTGTCCCGGGAGGCTGCGAGTTCGGCACGGTCCAGAACAACTTCGACACCTCCACCGCGAGCCTGAAGCCCGTGAAGGTGGGCGGCTCGCAGGGATTCGACACGGAGTGGTTCGGCCTGCTGCACTTCGATTTCGCGGAAGCGGACATCGAACGCGCCGAGGAGATCCGCGTGAAGTGCGCACCTGGTGCCGGCGCGAACCCCTCTCGCTGAAGCCATGCCTCACGAACGCATCGACCGTCCATCGATGTCCGCACGGCCCCTCGCGCTGCTCGCCGCCGCGCTCACGCTGTTCTCCTGCGGCACGCCCGAGCGCGCGCCCGACGACGGGCTGCGGACGGTGACCGTCACGGGGTCGGGTGCCACGCGCGCGCTCGCCGTCGCCGACGCTCGCCGCGAAGCGGTCCGCGCGGCCGTGGGCTCGCTCGTTCTGAGCAGCACCACGGTGGAAAGCGACCGCATGACCGAAGATCGGATGGTCAGCATGAGCGATGGCTATGTCCGCTCCATGACCGTCATCTCGGAGCAGGTGGAGCGCGACGGCTCGGTGCGGATCAAGGCCCAGGCGGTCGTCGTGAACGATGTGATGCGCGAGACCGACGGAGCGCGTACCGCGACGGTGGCGCGGGATGAGAACGCGTCGGTCAGCGCCGCCGAGCGCGCGGTCGATGCGTGGACCACGCTCAAGACGCTGCTCGCCGAGTCGCGATACCCGATCGGACTGTTCGAGGCCGAGCCGGGTTCGCCCGCGATCGAGCGGCGGGGCGGCTCCGCGGTGGTGCGTGTTCCGCTGCGCCTCAAGCCCGATGCGACGGCGTGGCGCTCGTTCATGGATCGCGCCGGCCGCGCATTCGCCGCGCTTGGCTCCAAGGACTCCTCGACGATCTGGCGTCGGCGCGATGTCGGAAGCAGGCGCCGCGACCTCGAGACCCACCCTGTCGAGATCGGCGTGGTCGACGGCATGCCTCTGGTCGCTCGGCTGACGCCAGAGAGCAGTCCGATGCTCCCTGGACCGCTCGACAATGTCGTTGTCCCTTGGGACCCCGACTCGCCCGACCGCACGGCGATGTTCGCCGAGCTCGACGACGACACCTGCCGGACATTCACCCTCACGCCGACCGCTTTCGAGGAGATCGAGCAAGCCGTCACCGCCGCCGCGCGCCGCCGACCCGTGCTTCGCATCACCCTGTTCGACTCGATCGGCGATGTGGTCGCGTCGCGCTCCACTCCGCTCGACCTGAATGCATCGAGCTGCGTGATGCTCCTCGCCGACATGCGCGCAGGCGTTCCCAACGCCGTGTTGAAGGGCTCGGGCCGCATGGCGGATGGCCGCGTGCTGACACCCGTCCGTCCATTCATGCTGGTTCCCGCGCTCGGACTGCAGGATGTCCTGGTGCGGGACCTCGCCGTCGAGTGTCGGATCGCCCTACCCTACGAACAGGCGATGCGCGTGGCCGAGGTTCGGACCGAACTGGGCTGGTAGCGTGGTCGCAAGACCCGAGGGCCTTTGCGCATGACCTGGCTTCGTTCCTGCCTCACGATTTCCGCATGCGTGCTCGTCGGCTGGGCGGCGACCTCTGCATCGTCTGCGCAATCGAGCGAGGGAGCCGCCGCGGCGCCCTCGGAACCGAAGCCCGCCAAGCCCCTGCGGGTCGCGGTGATCGGCGCGAGCGCGTCGGCGGGGTTCGGCTGCTCGCTGCGCGAAGAGCGCGGCGGAGAGACCTGGAGCGCGAGCTTCCGCCTGATCGACATGGTGCGGCTCGCATGCCCCGAGCTCGAGATCCTGTCGACCGACATGTCGAGCGGGTTCTTCTTCCTCGCTCCCGTGCGGAACGGCGCGCGCGCGGTGCAGCGCGCGCAGGAGTTCAGGCCCGACTGCGTGGTCGCGCTCGATTTCCTCTTCTGGTACGGCTACGGCGACGACGGCCCCGAGGGGAAGCGGCTTGCGGCCGAGGACGAGCGTCTCGCGAAGTTCGAGCTCGGGCTTGCGGAGCTCGCGAAGTTCACCGTGCCCGTGTTCGTGGGCGACATGCCCGACATGAGCCCCGCGGTCGGCCGCATGCTCTCGCGCACGCAGATGCCCGCGGTCGACACGATCGCGCGCATGAACGACCGGCTGAAGGAATGGGCGCACGGCCGCGCGAATGTGCGCGTGCTGCCGCTCTCGAAGATGCAGGCGCAGCTGATGGCCGACGACACCCTCGACATCGCGGGAGCGCGGCTCGAGTCGAGCGCAGGGAAGCCCCTCCTGCAGAACGACCGCCTGCACCCCGCGCCGCTCGGCCTTGCGGGGCTTGCGTGCGCGATCGCCGACGAACTGCGCCTGGTGTGCGAGAAGCCCGACGAGGGCTGCGAGCCCGAGCCCGAGGGCACCTATGAGCGTGCGCGCGGCGAACTGCGCAAGATCGCGCCGCGAAGGCCCGCGGCGCCCAAGGATGCCGCGAAACCAAGCGCGCCCGAGAAGCCCGCCACGGCGCCCTGACGGCGCTCAGCGAAGCCCGTCGACCTTCGCCTTGACTCCCGCGTCGGTGATGCGCGCCGCGGCGCCGTCGCACACCGACTGCCACGCGCGCGCACCGAGCACGCGCACCGCCGCGTCCTTCAGCGTCTTCAGGTCGTTCGTCGGGTCCCAGCCGCGCAGGTTGCGGCCGAGGAGCGCGAGCACGCGCGCATCGTCGAACGACCCGAGGCGCGGCATCGCGAGGTGCCACAGCATGTCCTTCTCGGAGAGCGTGGGCGTGTCGACACGCGCGAACGCCTCGGCGAACGCCGTGAGGTCGCGCTTCCTGAAGAGCGCGCCCAGCGCATGGCGCGCGACCTCGGGCGCCGCGTCGGTGGGCTTCGCGAGCGCCCACACCGCACGCACCTTCTCGTCGTCGCCCGAAAGCGAGAGGTCGCGCGCGGCCTCGGCCAACGCCGCGGCGTCCTTCGCGTCGCGGAAGCGCGCGAGCGCCTTCGCCGCCGACTCGCGCAGCGCGGCCGTGCCGTCTTCGGGCGCGGGCACGCGCGGCAGCAGCATCTTCTCGGCGGGCCCGAACACGCACAGCGGGTCGCCGTAGCCCATCGTGCGCCATGGCCGCGCGAACGGCCCCTCGTAGACGCGCGACGCAAGCAGGAACGGAATCACGAAGCCCGTGCGCTCGACGATCGACTTCGGCGGCACGAAGCCCACGAGGTACGGCTCGAGCACCGACCCGTGGTACGCGTACGCACCGTGCTCGAGGAACCTGCCGCCGACCGAATCGGGGTTGTCGGGCGTGTTCAGCGAGAACGAGTGCAGGAAATGCACGATCGCGGGCCTGTCGAAGTGCGGCACATCGCCGCCGTTCGCGGTCGTGCCGCTTGCGAGCCCGAACTCGAACGGCATGCCGTGCGAGTTCACGAAGAGCGCGTCGCAGTCGAAGCCGCCCATGAGCACGGGCCGCCACGCGGTGAGCGTGGACTGTTCGCGCGACCAGCGGCGCACCACGAAACCCTGCCGCTCGAGCACGGGCACCGCCGTCTCGAGCGAATAGTCCTTCCAGCCGCCGCCGTCGTCGTAGGTGTCGAACATCCACGCAGTGCGCCGCGGCATGAAGAGCGAGCACATCGCGACATAGGCCGAGCGCCGCGCGTCGCCGAAGATCGCGCCGCCGATCGCCCAGGGCACGCCGTCCGCGTGGCGCGCAAGCGCGTTCACCGTCGACACGGGGTCGCCCGCGCGCGTGGGCAGCGGCCCCTGCGCGACCGTCACCTGCTCGCTGGCGGGCATCGCGGGCGCCGACTTCAACGCGACATCCTGGCAAACGACGAACGCATCGATCGCGTCGCCGAGGCCCTTCCACGGCAGGCCCGTGGTGTCGGCCGCGCGCTCGAGCTCGCTCGAGAGCCTGCGGAACGCGTCGAGGTCGAGCGTGTCGGACGGCCCCGCGTAGTTGCGCGGTTCGCGGCCCGTGAAGCGGATCGGCGCGCCGCGGCCCGCGGAAAGCGCCGCGGCAGCGGTCCACGCGGGGTCGGCCGCGTTCGCGAGCACGACCATCGACGGCGTCCACGATCGCTTCGCCGCCGCCTCGGCGAGCGTGGCCGCGCCATCGGCGACGGCTTCGGCGACGCAACGCGCGATCAGCGCCTCACGCTCGGCGGTGTCGGCGGGCATCGCGCCCACCGACGCGCGGCGCACGACGCGCGCAGGCGCGAAACCGCGCACGAAGAGCGGCGCGAAGAAGCCGTCCTCGATCAGGACAGGCCAGCGGCCTTTCTCGCTCCAGCGCGAGAGTTCGTCGAGATAGGTGCGTTCGTCAGGAACGAGCACGACCTGGTCGACCACGGGCCAGGCGCGTTCGAAGCCCACCGTTCGGTGTCCAAGCGCGATCGGCCACGGCGTCTCGGGGGCCGCGACCTGTGCGCCATCCTGCGCCACCGCGGCGGTCGTCGCGACGAAGGCAAGCGCGACGCGGGCAAGGACGCGTTGGGAAGAGGCCATGACCGAAGCGTATCACCCGACCGAAGGCGGCAGGTACCCGCGCGCGAGATCCTTGAAGGCCTCCGCACTGACCCGCGCCTCGTCGGCGCTCCAGTCGAGTTCCTGCGCCATCAGCCGCGCGACCTCATCGGCGATCTCGGCCGCGGCGCGCGCGTCGAGCAGCAGCGACCGTGTGCGCCGTGCGAGCACATCCTCGACCGAGAGCGCCATCTCGCTGCGCGCCGCGAAGATCACCTCCGACGGCGTGACCTGGAGCGACGGGTGCATCGGCACGCCGAGAAGCCTGTCGATGCGCTCGATCCGCTCGAGCTCGAGGCGGTCGCTGCCGTACATGCGCCGCGTGACGGGCAGGTCTGCCTCGACGCCCCCGCCGTCGTCGTGGCCGTGGAGCCGCAGGGTGGCCGTCTCGCACGCGCGCGGCTCGAGGCCGATCGCCTCCATCGCGGCGTCGACCGTCTCCTCGGCCATGCGGCGGTAGGTCGTCCACTTGCCGCCCGTCACGGTGATCAGGCCGCTCGGCGCCACCACGATCGAGTGCTCGCGCGAGACCTTCTTCGAGCTCTTCTCGTCGGACGGTCGCGCGAGCGGCCGCAGGCCTGCGAAGACCGAGAGGATGTCGCGCTCGCCTGGCACCCGCGCGAGGTAGCGGCCCGCGTTGCGCAGGATGAACCCGATGTCCTCGCCGCTCGCGCGCGGCTCGTGCTCGGCGCGCTCGACCTCGGTGTCGGTCGTGCCGACGAGCGTGCGGCCGTGCCACGGGATGACGAACAGCACGCGGCCGTCGTCGGTGTGAGGCACCATGATCGCGTGGTCGGCGGGCAGGAACTCGCGCGGAAGCACGATGTGCACGCCACGCGACGGCTCGAGCGACGGCGTCGCGGCGGGGTCGTCGATGGTGCGCAGCGTGTCGGCCCACACGCCCGTCGCGTTGATCACGGTCGAGGAGCGCACGCGCAGCGCGCGGCCCGACAGCGTGTCGCGCACCTCGGCGCCGACGATCGCGCCCTCCTCCTTGAGAAGGCCCGTGCACTCGGCGCGCGTGGCGACCACCGCGCCGCGCGCCGCCGCAGTGCGCGCGAGCGCGAGCGCCATGCGCGCGTCGTCGAACTGCGCGTCGTGGTACTCGACGCCGCCGAGGAGGCCGTCCTCGCGCACGCCAGGGATCGCGCGCATGGTCTCCTCGCGCGACAGCACGCGGCTCTTGCCGAGGTTTCGGCTGCCCGCGAGCGCGTCGTAGAGCTTGAGCCCCGCGCCGTAGAACGGCCCTTCCCACCAGCGGTAGCGCGGCACGACGAACGCAAGGTCGTGCGCGAGGTGCGGCGCGTTCGCGCAGATCGTCGCACGCTCCTCGAGCGCCTCGCTGACGAGCGCGAACTGCATCTGCTCGAGGTAGCGCACGCCGCCGTGCACGAGCTTCGTGCTGCGCGAGCTCGTTCCCTTCGCGAAGTCGTGCGCCTCGACGAGCGCCGTGCGGTACCCGCGCTGCGCGCTGTCGACCGCGATGCCGAGGCCCGTCGCGCCCCCACCGACCACGAGGATGTCGAAGTGCAGCGATTCGAGGGCCGCGAGGTGCGAGGTGCGCGTGAATGGTCGGCTCATGCGTGTTCCTGCAGCGCGGCGGTGCGCGGAGTGCCGCCGCCGAACGCCCGCACGGTAGCGACCGCATGCCGCCAGCGCGCGCGTGCCGCTTCTCGAGCGGCGCTGTCGATCGCGGGCGTGAACACGCGCTCGATCGCGGGCACGGCGGCCGATGCATCGCCCGCATCGGCCACGCCCTGCGCCGCCAGCATCGCCGCGCCAAGGGCCGTCGTCTCGAGGACGGCGGGACGATCGACCACGCGCCCCGCGAGATCGGCCTCGATCTGCATCAGAAGGTCGCTCGCCGCCGCGCCGCCATCGACGCGCAGGCGCGCGATCTGTACGCCGCCCGCCTCGATCGCCTCGACGAGGTCCGCGACCTGGTGCGCCACGCCCTCGAGCGTCGCACGGGCGACATGCGCGCGCGTCGAGCCACGCGTGATGCCGAGCACCGCGCCGCGCGCATCGGCGTCCCACCACGGCGCGCCGAGCCCCGTGAACGCGGGCACGACCACCACGCCACCGCTGTCGGCGACCTCCGCGGCCAGCTCGTTCACCTGCCGCGCGCTCGTGATGATGCAGAGTCCGTCGCGCAGCCACTGCACCGCGCTGCCACCGACGAAGACCGAGCCCTCGAGCGCGAACACCGCCTTGCCGCCGAACCGCCACGCGACCGTGGCGAGGAGCCCCTCGGGCGTCGCAGGCCGCCTTTCGCCCGCGTTCGCAAGCAGGAAGCAGCCCGTGCCGAAGGTGCACTTCGCCTCGCCCTCCTGCAGGCAGCGCTGTCCGAAGAGCGCCGCCTGCTGGTCGCCCGCGATTCCCGCGATGGGAACTGCGGCGCCGAGCACCTCCTTCGCCGCGTGCGCAACGATGCCCGACGAGTCGACGATCCTGGGCAGCATCGCGCGCGGCACGCCGAAGAGACCGCACAGACGATCGTCCCACGCGCAGCCTTCGCCTGGCACGAGGCGCGCGAGCATGGTGCGCGAGGCGTTCGAGGCGTCGGTCACATGCGCGGCGCCGCGCGTGAGGTTCCAGGCGAGCCACGCGTCGATCGTGCCGCACGCGAGCTCGCCGCGCTCGGCGCGGGCGCGCGCGCCATCGACATGGTCGAGGATCCACTCGAACTTCGAGGCGCTGAAGTACGGGTCGAGGCGGAGCCCCGTGAGCGCCGCGACCTCGTCGCCGCGGCCTGCGGCGCGCAGCTCGTCCATGCGCGCCGCGGTGCGGCGGTCCTGCCACACGATCGCGCGGTGGATCGGGCGGCCAGTGGCGCGCTCCCACACGACCGCCGTCTCGCGCTGGTTGGTGATGCCGATCGCGGCGAGTTCATCGGCACCGATGCGCGCGCCCGCCAGCGCATCGCGCGCGCAGGCCAGCGAGGTGGCCCAGATGTCGTCGGCATCGTGCTCGACCCAGCCTGGCTGCGGGAAATGCTGCGCGAACTCGCGCTGCGACACGGCGCGCACGCAAAGCGTGCCCTTCTCGTCGGGCGCGAACACGATCGCGCGCGACGATGTCGTGCCCTGGTCGAACGCGAGGATCGGTCCGTGCATGCGGCGCTCCGCTCAGTCGTCGCCCTGCTCGAACGGGTTGAAGTTGCGCTTCGCGCGCTCCTTGCGGCGGGCCTCGTCGCGCACGAGGCCAGGGACGAGCGCCGCGCGCTCCTCGCCGAGCATGCGGCGCAGCTCGTTGCGCGCCTTCTCGGTGCGTTCGCTGCGCTGGAAGCGGCGCTTCTCGGCCTCCTCGGCGCGCTTCGAGAATTCCTGCCACGACTCGGGCGACCCGTCGCCGGGAACCACATCGAACGCGGGAAGGATCATCTGCTCCGACAGCATCTCGTACACGCCCTCGTACTCGGCGCGCATGGCTTCGAGCCGCGCGCGCTCGTCGTCGGTCAGGCCCTCGAGGCGCGCCGCGGCGGCGAATTCGCGCAGAGCGCTGTCGGCGGTGCGGTAGACCGACGGGTACGACGAGCGCAGGCGGGAGCGCCGCAGCTCGGCGCGCTGCGCCTCGTCGGCGACCACCGCCACGCAGGCCTCGTCGTAGATCTTGGCGAATCGCTCGGCGAACTGCGAGTCCTCGCGCTGCCCTTCCTGCAGGAGGCGCATGTATTCGGCCGACGCCGCCTGCACGCGCGCCTGGTCGCCCGACGAGAACGCAGACTCGATCTCGGCGATCCGCTGCGCGCGCTCAAGGCTGTCGGACACGAGGTCGGGCAACGCGTCGGCGATCTCCTTGAGCCCTGGCAGCGCGGCGATGGCCACCGCGCGCGCGGTCGGCGCATCGACGCCCGCGTTGCGCAGAAGCTGCGCGGGCGGCAGCGGGAAGCCGAGATCGGTCACGCCCGCGCCGCGGTTCATCAGCATGTTCATGCGGACGAGGCGAAGCAGCACGGGCTCGGGCGCGGCGGCGTCGAAGCCAAGCGCGCCCGCGACGGTCGCGATGAGCTTGCGGTCGGCATCGAGCGCCGCGAGCGCAAGCTCGGTGCGCTTCGCGGCGATGCGGTCGCGCGCATCGGGGTTCTCCTCGAACCTGCCCTCGGGCGACTGGACCCAGCGCGCTTCGTTGAGCTTGCCGAGCTCCTCGCGGATCGGCGCGACCGTCGTGTTCCACGACGAGGTGGTCCATTCCTCCACGAGCGCCTCGACGACCGAAGGCTCCGCACCCTCGGCACCGACGCAGGAGAGCACCGCGAGCACATCGCGCGCCGTGAGCGCCTCGACCATGCCGCCGAGTGCGAACGCGTCGATTCGGGCGGTCGAGGCCTCGATCTCCGCGGCGTCGGGGTCGTCGTCGGGCGCCTTCACCGCCTGGAACACCACCGACGGCTTCGCGTCGGGCTGGTCGCCGTCGAACACCTCCATGCGGGCGACGAACTCGCCCGAACGCTCGCCGAGCATCGCGGCGATGCGCTCGAGCGCGGAGTTCGCGAGCCTCGTGCGGGTCTCGGTCAGCGTCTTCACCGCACGGGTCGCAGGCGAGTCGGTTCCGTCGATCGCGCCGAACATCGAACTCGGCGTGTCGTCGGCGGCAAGGGTGCCCGCCGCCTCATCGAGCGCCGCGCACCAGTCGCGCTTCCACGCCAGCACGATCGCATCGATCTCGGCCTTGGTCGCGGGGCTGATCGCACGGTCGCGCGCGATCCGCGACGCGACCACATCGACATCCGCCTCCCCGCCGTACATCACCGTGGCCGAGAGCGGACCGAGGCTGCGCAGGGCGAGCATCTCGCGAAACTCGAGCAGCTCGCGCTCGGGCAGCACGCTGGCGAGTTGCGCGCTCATCTCGCGGTTTCGCTCGAAGTTCTGCCGCAACAGCCTGCGCAGGTCCTTGCCGATCACCGCGATCGAGTCGCGGAACGCCTGCATGGCGGCGGGGTCGGGCGCCTCGCCGCCCATCGACTGCGACATCGCGTCGAAGAACTTGCCCATGCCGTCGCGCAGTTCCGCGGCATAGGCCCGCGCCTGCGCGAGCACCCGCGGCTCCTGCGCGCGGAGGACCGCATCGAGCCGCTCGCGCGACTCGGCGGGCACGGCGCGCAGGAACTCGGGCCGAAGGAGCAGGTCGACCGCATCGACGAACCCGATCGAGGTGCCGAACATCATGCCGCCGATCTGCCCGAACCCGCTCAGCGCCCGCTGGCGCTCGCGCGACTCGCGGATGCGCTGGAATCCCGCGCGCCGCTCCTCGGTGACCACGCCCGCGCACGCGTCGAGAAACGCGCCGTCGGCTTCGGCGATCCGCGCGTTCAGGCGCTCGAGCTCGCGCATGAAGCGGTCGAACTCCTGGCGCGACGGCATGCCTCCCGACATCGAGCTCGAGAGTCGCGCGATCTCGGGGTCGATCTCGAGGCGGAATCGCTCGAGGTACTGCTCATGCAGCCGGTCGATCGCCCCGGCCTCCGCGTCGCTCGGCCGCACATAGCCCTCGAGCAGGCGCTCGAACCGCCGCGTGGTGAGCGCGCCTGGGACGAGTTCGCGAGCGCCCTGCCCGACGGCAGCCTGCGGCGTCGAACCGAGCACCGCAAGCGCGAGGAGCATCGAGGCCGAAGCCACGCGCACCGCGCGAATCAGGCGAACCCCCACATGAACGACCGCAGATACCGAAATGCCGATCCGGTTCATCCTGTTGCTCCTCTGGCGAAGTCCCCGCTCTCCACACCCACTTTGTCACATGCGCACCGCTCAGCCGCCCGCCTGCGCCCCCGAGATCACCTTCTGGCGCTCCGCGGCCTGATCGTGGAGCCTCGTCCGCTCCTCGCGATACGGGTCGGCGATCTTGCGCCGCGTGTCGTAGGCGCCGCGGCTTGAGAACGGCGCGGCGAACATCGTCTCGATCGCGCGCTTCTCGTAGCGCAGCAGGATCTCGGCGTCGGCGACCAGCGTGCGCTCGCGCTCGGCGATCCACGCGTCGTGCGCGGTCGGATCGGTGGGCAGCGCATCGAGCACCGCGGGGCGCTCGGGCCGGGGCGTGTCGAAGTAGATCGCCTCGATGCGCGCGATCTGGATGCGCGCGACCTCGGCGGGCGGCAGCGCCGACGACAGCCGCGCGACCTCCGCGGCCGTCTCGCTACCCATCGTCTGCGAGATCGTCAGAAGTTCCCTGCTCGCCGATGGGAGCATGGCCTCGAACTCCTTCGAGCCTCGCCCACGCGCCAAGGCCTGGAACTCGAACGCACGCCTCGCCGCGGACCAGCGCTCGACGAGCGCGGTCATGCGCGTGTCGTACTCGCGCCGAGCGTCCTCTGGAACCTCGACGGTGGACGCGTCGAGCCAGCGCATCGGGTCGATGAGGCGGAACGGCACCGCGAACGCGAGTTGCGGCGCCATGCCGTGGCCGCAGATCGCGCGAGTTCGCGCGCGCTTCAGCGACTCGAGCGCCTCGCGCGATTCGGGTGGAATCACTTCGGACAACGCGAGGAAGAACGCCGCGTCCGACCTGTTCACCGCCGCCAGCGCGTCGGCCATGCGCGAACGAAGGGTCTCGGGCGAGGGCGGCTGCCGTCCGTTCAGCTCGCTCACCGCGAGGCGCGCGATCTGGATCTCGTTCGACTCGACACGCTGCCAGCCCGTGTTGTAGCCGTCCCAGAGGCGCGCGACCTGCGTCTTCAGCTCCTCGCGACGCGCTTCATCCACGATCGGTGCGCTGAGATCGCGAACGATCCGGTCGTAGCCCATGAGCGAGGGCACCACGCGGAGCGGCCTGTCCGCGGGGGCGGCCTTCGGGAGTTCCTGCGGCTCCTCCGCGGGCGGCGGAGCGCCTTCCTGCGCGGCCGCACGCGCGGAAATCGCGACGGCGGCGGCGCAGCAAAGCGTCGTGCGGAGAATCGAGAACGCGCGAGTCATGGCAGAAGCGCTCCCATGCGGCTCAGTGCGCCGAGCCGAGGCCCGCCGCGCGGCGCCAGGTCGAGATCTGGCCGAGGTGCATCATGTTGTGCCCGCCGCACAGGAAGTTCACGGCGCCGCCGACGGTCGGGAACATCTCCTTGAACCGGCCTTCCGCGGGGTTCTCGCGGGCGAACACGGCGTCGTCGACGGTGGGAAGCGCCTCGAGCACGCGACCCCAGCCCGCCGTGAACGCACCGCAGACCACATCCTTCGACGGATAGCGGCCATCCTGCGCGACGCACGGAGCGCCGTTCTTGAAGTGCTCGTCGCCGAACGGCATCGCGACCTTCAGGTCGGCGCGGCCGCACATCTCGAGGACGCGGTTGGCGTAGATCGCGAGGTGACCCACGCAGAACGCTGGGTGGTTCATGTCCTTCGTCGGCATCTCGCAGAAGCGCTCGGCGGGGATCGTCTTGACGAGGTCCTCGGTGTACCGCAGCGAGAGCGAAAGGCTCGAGGCGATCATGGGTCCGACGGTGGGTATTGTCGCGGTCGCGGTGGTCATGGGAGGCGGAGTGTACCCCCCGCTTCCCCCACGGCTGCCTGCCGAGCGCACGAAGTCGCATGACTCACGGCACGGGCCGATATCGCGCGGGGGCCCGGCCTTACGCCGCGAGTCGCCGCGCGCCGTGGCGCCACGCGCGTTCCGCCAGCGTCAGAGGCCGTGCTCCTCCAGCAGCTTGCGCAGACCCTCGACGCCGCCAGCCGCCTTGATCAGGTCGGCGAGCTCGCGCTTCTCCCGCTTGGAGCGGCTCTTGCGTCGGCGAGGTCCCTCCGAGTCCTGCAGGACCTTGGCGTCGACCTGCGTCAGGTCGATGGTGCCGTCCTCGGATGCCTTGCGGATCGCAGGGTCGAACTGGTCGACCGTCCACGCGACCATCGTCACCATGCGACCGATCTGGGTCGAGGTGATGGTGCCGTCCTCGATGGGCACATCGCAGACCACACGCACCTCGCCGTCGCTTTCGTCGACGACATAACTCGCGACGCGCACGCGCCAGTTGGCCGCGAGCATCGCCTCGCACATCGCGCCACGGTTCTTGACTTCCTTCGTCGTATAGACCTCAGGCACGCAGATGCGGAGCATGCGCCCGTCCTCCTGCAGCATCACATGCAGGAGCAGGCTCTTCTCCCCGTCGTGCGGGTCGACATAGTTCTCGGTAGGTACCGCGACCACCACCTCGGAATGCTGGCGCGACGCACGGAAGTCGCACCCGAGTTCCGCGATCCGCCCAACGAGATCGGCAAAAGTCATGGCCATGGCAACGGACTCCTTCCCGTGTTGAAACGCCCCGGATCGGGCG
This sequence comes from Planctomycetaceae bacterium, assembly GCA_021297815.1. Taxonomy (GTDB): domain Bacteria; phylum Planctomycetota; class Phycisphaerae; order Phycisphaerales; family SM1A02; genus QWPT01. The sequence continues at coordinate 28,421 of JAJTGK010000043.1, read as the reverse complement.
GCTGTTCCCCTCTGTCAAGGGAGAACCGCCATCAGAGTGTAGCTTTCAGGACCATCCCGCCAAGCGGGAACGGTGTTCGGGAAGCACACTCGCACCCGTCTGCCGTCATAGCCCGACCGCGGCGGCCACGGCCGAGCGCGCGCGCTCGGGGTCGGTCGTGCCTTCGACGAGGACGAGCGTGCCGCCTTCCGCGAGCAGGACCTGCACCGAGGTCGCGCCCAGGCTCGGATCGAGCGACCCCCGCACCGACCGCGCGCCGCGCTCGCTGCCCGCGCCGAGCCGTGCGGCGATACGGTCGAGACCAGCGGCATCGGTCGCGGTCGCCAACCTCAGTTCCACGGCGTTTCGGCCGCAAAGGACCCTCCACGGCGATTCCACGGCTCGAAGGAACCGTCGCTCGCCGAGCGCGCAGCACGGGCATGACGCGTCGCGCGCCGATGCGATGGATGCATCGCGGAACTCGAGTGACGCGAGGTCGAAGCGCACCATCGACGCGGGCACCGCATCGGCGCCTTCCGCAAGCAGCCTGATCGCAAGACCCGCCTCGATCGACGCGGCGATGCCCACCGCCGGCCCGAGCACGCCGACCGTCTCGCAGGTCTCGGCCTCGCCAGGCATCGGCGGTTCGGGAGCCAGGCAGCGGAGGCATGGAGTCGCTCGCGCATCGCCGTAGACGACGCGCGCGCCCGCGCGGCACGCTCCGGTGATGGGGAGGAGCGCCGCAGCCATGCCTCGCATCCCCACCGCACCCGCGTAGACGAGGGGCAGGCCCAGCTCGACCGCACCATCGTTCAGCAGGTACCGCGTCTCGAAGTTGTCGAGACAGTCGAGGATGATGTCCGCCGCGCTCGCGTAGCGCAGCATGCTGCCCGCGTGCAGGTCGTCGACGAACGCGCGCACGGTGCACTCGGCGTTGACCTGCCGGAGCCTGGCCTTGGCGGCCTCGGCCTTCGGCTCGCGGCGGAGCGCGTCCTGCTCGGTGAAGAGCGTCTGCCGCTGCAGGTTCGAGGGCTCGACCACATCGCGGTCGACAATGTCGATGGCGCCGACTCCCGCGCGGCACAGCTGCTCGCACGCCATCGTGCCGAGCGCACCGCAGCCCGCGACGAGCACCCGCGACGCGCGCAGCCTGCGCTGGGCATCGGCGCCGAAGCGCGGAAGCCGCATCTGTCGCTGGTAGCGGTCGGCGAACGGCGTCATGACGCGGAGGGTAGCGGCCTCGCGCAGACGCGTCGTTCGCGACATCGTGCATCGCTGCGGCACGGCCGAGCGGCTTGATGCCGAATGGAGCATCGCGAAGGCGCGGCGCACGGGGTGTCGGGCGCAGCGGCACACCTGTCCAACCCCCCGCGGCGTCTCGGCGAAGCCCGCACGCGGCGCGCCATCGGTCGATCCGCTCGGCGGCGAGCCCGCCGCGAACCTCGCTCAGATGGAGCCGCCCTGAAGGATCGCGGCCCTCGCCAGGTTCGGCTCCGACCGAAGCGCCGCGCACCTGCGAGCACTCGAACGGTCGCAGCCGCACGAGCACGGTGGCGAGCCAGTCGCGTCGGCAGCCGTCGGTCGCGGATCTCGCGATGGCGACCGCGACAGGGTCGCCGCGCAACGCGCCCGCTCGCGATCCCCTCGGCGCCGCAACGCCTTCCTCGAGGCCCAGCCAGCCTGCCTCGAGCAGTGCGACGGCGCGATGGACTTCGACGAGCGCCTTTCCTTCGGAAGTCGCGGCGAGCCGCGCGATGCGGTCGAGCGCGCATGCGTATCGATCGCGCCAGATCTCGGCAACCGCGATGGCGCCTGCGAGCGCCTCGGCCTCGACGCGCGCCAGGTCGAGCCTGCGCCCGCGCAGCATGCCCGACCGCTCGAGCCGCGACAGCGACTCACGCACGCGCGGCACCGAGCCTGGGTGCGGAACCATCGCAGGGAGGCGCGAGAGAAGCTGCGCGACCTCGCCCGCCGCAAGCACCCCATGGGCATCGACCGCCGCAAGCAGCGCGTCGAGCACGAGGAGCGCGTACGCGGCGTCGAGCACCTCGTCGCGCGCGTGTTCCGACCACGCGTTTCCCTGGCAGCCGCCTTGGAGACGGAGCGACCGCCATGCACCACGCGCGCGCGGCCCTACCTCGCAGGCAAGCGCGGCGAGGATGCATGGCGGCGCATGCGCATCGGGCGACGGCACGACCAACGACTGCAGCGGCGCTTCGCACCAGCCGGCCGAATCGAGCAGCGCCGCGGCTTCCCGCGCGCATGACTCGGCGATTCGGTGGGGCGATTCGCCGCATGCACACGACGAGCCGGCGTCGCCACGCAGCGCCGCAGGCAGGACGCGCGAGATCGCGCCACGCCCGAGACCGACCGCTGGCACCAAGCCCTCCGCCTGCACACCCGCGTGCGCCGCACCCGCCCACGCGCCGCAGCACCATGCCACACCAAGCCACGCCACACCAAGCCACGCCACACCAAGCCACGCCGCACCAAGCCACGCCGCACAACGCTTCCCATCGCACGAACACCAAAGCAAGCGCCGTCAACGCGACGGCACGATCCTTTCCTTCCGAGATTCGACGCATACCTTCCCTCCCGAGCGCGCGAGACTACGGCGCAGCCGAGGGCGAACCCGAAAAGACCACCAAAAGTTCTTCGGAAAAAGCACGGCCGACCTTCGCCGCGAAACGCCGCTCAGATCACGGGCGCGCGCATGCCCTTGCTCGACGCCAAGAGCTCGCGCACGATCTCGCGCAGCTCGGTCGGCGTGAACGGCTTCGGCATGAAGCGCTGGTGCGCGGCGAGCGTGCCCTTGCGCAGCGACTCGTCGTCGGTGTGGCCCGACATGAAGACCGTCGGCATCGCGCCGCACGACTCCTCGACCTTGCGCGCAAGCTGCGGTCCGAGCATTCCAGGCATCACGACATCGGTGACGAGCGCGTCGAACGCGCGCTCCTTCTGCGCGATCGCCAGCGCCTCGCCCGAATCGCCGCTCGACACCACCTGGTACCCCGCGCGCGTGAGGATCTGGTCGAGCACGCGACGCACCAGCGGCTCGTCCTCGACAAGCAGGATGCGCTCGCCGCGCCCGCCCTCGGTCGACGCGGTGGCGCGGGCATCGGCGGGCGCCTCGCGCTCGACACGCGGCAGCAGCACGCGGAAGGTCGAACCCTTGCCAAGCTCGGTCTCGACCTCGATCGCGCCGCCGCATTGCTCGACGAGCCCGTACACGGTGGCGAGCCCGAGGCCCGTGCCCTTGCCGACTTCCTTGGTGGTGAAGAACGGCTCGAAGAGGCGCGCCTTCGTCTCCTCGGTCATGCCAGTGCCCGTGTCGCGCACGGCGAGCTCGATGAACCCGCCCTCGCGCAGCGAGCCGCTCGGCGAACCCTCGTGGATCCGCACGCCGATCTCGACGACCCCGCCGTCGGGCATCGCGTCGCGCGCGTTGATCGCGAGGTTCATCACGATCTGCTGCAGCGCGTTCGCGTCGGCCCACGCGTAGCCGAGCTCCTCCGCGACCGTCACGCGCAGGTCGACCCGCTCGCCGACGAGCGGCCGCAGCAGCGTCTCGATCTCGCGGATCTCCTTCGCGAGGTCGATCGCCGCGGGCCGCAGCACCTGCTGGCGGCTGAAGGCGAGCAGCTGCCGCGTCAGCGCGGCGGCGCGGTCGGCGGCGGCGCGGATCTGCTCGATCCAGCCCCTGGTCGGATCCGCCGGCGAAAGCCGCGACAGCGAGAGCGCCGCATAGCCGTGGATCGCCATCAGGATGTTGTTGAAGTCGTGCGCGATGCCGCCCGCGAGGCGGCCGACGGCCTCCATCTTCTGGCTCTGGCGCAGCTGCGCCTCGAGTCGCGCGCGCAGCTCCATCTCGCGCTCCGTCTCGCGTGTGCGCGCCTCGAGCGCCGACGCGGTCGAGCGCAGGCGCGTGGTCAGCGCCTTCAGGTCGCCGAGCGTCGACTCCTGCGTCTGGAGCAGCACGAGGAAGTCGCCGCGCGGATCATGCGGGGGGAAGTCGTCGAGCTCGAGATCGAGCGCATGCATGTCGGCGATGCGCGTGAGCCACGGACCACCGACGAAGAGGTACTGCGCGCTGCCATCGGGTGCGCGGCGCGGCACGAACTGGCCGCGCAGCCTGAATGCGGGGCGCGAGTTCAGCGTGAGCAGAAACACATCGGCGGTGCGTGCGGCGAGGCCCGCCGCGTCTTGCACGCCGACGGGGCGGTCGATCGAAAAGACCTCGAAGAAGCCGACGCCTGGGCGAAGCTCCGAGGTGTAGCGGTCCCAGCGCGCGCCCGTCATCACCACGCGCATGCTCGCGTCGACCGCGAAGCAGAACGGGAAGAGCGCGCGGACAAGCGGCAGGTCCGACGAATCGGGCGGCCCGAACGGACCGCCCTGCCGGGCCCCGGATCGATCGGATGGCTGACGCGGAACGCCGCTCACGAGGGCCCGCCACCCTTCGATGTCCACGAGACATGGAACAGGTCATGCGGGCGCTCGACGCCATCGACCCGCCGCCACGATACGGTGACCTGCACCGAGAACCGTTCGGCCAGGCCCTTGAGCAGCCCGACCACGAGCGGCGCGAGACCTGGGCGGTCGGAGTAGTAGTGCAGGTCGAGGCTTGCGGCCTTCTCGTTCGACACCGAGAAGCTCGGCGGCTTGAGATGCGGGAACGAGAGGCGCACGCGGGTGTGCAGCTGGTCGAGGTTGCGCAGGAAATCGGGCAGGTTGTGGCCCGCGCTGCGCATCAGTTCGCCGTAGCCCGCCTCCGCGGTGTAGACGGTCCAGAACCTGCCGAACTCCTCGAGGATCGCCTCGGCGGGCGCACCAAGCTCCACGCTCGCGGCGCCCACGAGGTCATAGGTCGTCTTGTCGTCGTACTGCTCCATCGAGACGAAGGGCTCGTCGGGCAGGCCCGCGCGCGTGCGGATGCGATTCCACGCATCGTCGCCGAACTTGCTGCGGACGAGTCCCTCGACGGCCTTGTTGATGAGTCCGTACATGGTCGGGGTAGCGTATCGAACTTGGCGGAGACGGTGTCTCAGGCGCCTCAGGCGCGCGACGGTGCGCCTGCTCGTTCCTTCCATGAGACATCGAACAGATCGTGCGCGCGGCCGTTGTCCTCGACGCGATGGTTGGTCATCTCGATGTCGACCATGAAGCGGTCGCCGAGGCCGCGGAGCATGCCGCGGACAAGCGGCGCGAGGCCCGCGCGGTCGGAGTAGTAGCGCAGCTTCAGGCTCGACGGAGTCCGGTCGAACACGGCGAAGCTCGGCGGGTCGAGCTCGGGAAACGAGATCTTGATGCGCGCGTGCATCTGGTCGAGGTTGCCGAGGAACTCGGGCAGCGTTCGGCCGACCGACTTCAGCAACTCGCCGTAGCCCGCGTTGGCGCTGTAAACCGTCCAGAAAAAGCCGAACTCCTCAAGGATCGCCTCTGCCGGCGCACCGAGCTCAGCGCTTGCGGCTCCGACGAGGTCGTAGGTCGACTTGTCGTCGTACTTCTGCATTGTGACGAACGGCTCGTCGGGGAGGCCCGCGCGGGTGCGGATGCGGTGCCAGGCGTCGGCACCGAACTTGCTGCGCACGAGGTCCTCGACGGCGCGGTTGATGAGTCCGTACATGCAGGCACGGTACTGGTCGGGCGCGGACGCACAAAGGTCTAGATGGGGATATCTCCCAAGTATCTCGGATCCTGAGGTCCGAGGTTCCCGACGGGGCCGGGTGATCGGGATGGCGGAGGACCGCGCGCTCCGCGCGCGCGCCCTCGCGAGATTCTGAAACGGGGCGACCCAGTGGCTCCGCACTGGGCACCCGCCGGCCAAGGGCCGGCGGCGGTTTCGGTGGTCCTCATGCCGATCCTCCGACCTCGGCACGACGCCGTCGCGCTCCGCGCGACGGGTGCCCAGTGCGAAGCCACTGGGTCGCAAGATCCCCCAGTCTCGGCTCGATGCGTCGGGCGAAGCCCGACGATCCGCACCGCCGCAAGCACCCACGCGCCCCGAGCACCAAAGCGAGCAAAGAAATCGGCGGCCCGTTCAGGGCCGCCGATGAAAGTTGCTCGCGCTCAATCACGCGTTGCTCGCGCTCAAACTCGCGCTCACCACGCGAAGTGCGCGAACGCCTTGTTGGCGTCGGCCATGCGGTGGGTGTTTTCCTTCGTGGTCACGGCCTTGCCTTCGTTCTTGGCGGCGTCCCACAGTTCCTTCGCCAGGCGAAGGTGCATCGGGCGGCCCTTCTCCTCGCGCGCGGCCTCGATGAGCCAGCGGAACGACAGCGACTGCTGGCGGCGCTTGTTGAGCTGCATCGGGACCTGGTAGTTCGCGCCACCGACGCGCTTCGAGCGGACTTCGACCGCAGGGCGCACATTCTCGAGCGCCAGGTGGAACAGCTCGATCGACGAACGCGGCAGCGTCTCGCTCTTCTCCTTGTCGAGGCGGGTCTGGATCGCCTCGAGCGCGCCGTACACGCAGCGCTGGGCGGTGGCCTTCTCGCCGCCGATCATCACGCAATTGATGAACTTCGACAGGACCTTGTCCTGGAAGCGCGGATCGGGCTTGAGCCACACATCGTCGGGACGCTTGAAATGACGGGCCATGTGAACACTCCTGTGGCTGAAGGCCTTGGCGGGTTCGCCTCGGCCGCTCTTCACCGCGGATGGGAGATGGGCATTCCCTGGGTTCGGATCCGCGATTACTCAGCTCCCCCGAGCCACCTCGGGGGCTATGTCGTTCGATCGCCGCGCGATCGCTTCATCACTTCTTCTTGGTCGCGGCCGCAGCGGCCTTCTTCTTCACGCCGTACTGCGAGCGGCCCTTCTTGCGGCCATCGACGCCGAGGCAGTCGAGCGCGCCGCGCACCACGTGGTAGCGCACGCCGGGAAGGTCGCGCACACGGCCACCGCGCACGAGCACGATCGAGTGCTCCTGCAGGTTGTGGCCTTCGCCACCGATGTATGCCGTGACTTCCTTGCCGTTCGTGAGACGCACGCGGCACACCTTGCGAAGCGCCGAGTTCGGCTTCTTCGGGGTGACCGTCTTCACATTCAGGCACACGCCGCGGCGCTGGGGGCACGCGGCGAGGTCCTTGACCTTCGACTTGGAGGCCTGGACGACGCGGGGCTTACGGACGAGCTGATTGATCGTGGGCATCGAGTGACTCGCGAGAAGTGGGATCGAGAAGACTACCGAAACGCCACGCCCCACGCAAGGCGCACGGCGATGTCTCGTCAGGAAGTGGCTGAAATCGCGGCAGTTCCGCGCGATCAGCGGAACTGGCTGATAACCGCGACCGCCAGACGGTCGCAGCGCTCGTTCTCAGGGTGACCCTGGTGCCCACGCACCCACTCGGGCCGAATCGTGTGGACCGCGCGCAGCCTGTCGAGCTCCTTCCAGAGCTCGACATTGAGCACAGGGCCTTCCTTACGGCGCCATCCGCGGCGCTTCCAACCGTCCATCCACTCGGAAAGACCCTTCACCACATATTGGGAGTCGCTCACGAGCCTCACCTCGCGCGGCTCGGCGAGCGCACGCAGGCCCTCGATCGCGCCGAGCAGCTCCATGCGGTTGTTCGTCGTCTCGCGCTCGCCGCCCGAACCCTCGGTCTCGACGCCGTCGACACGCAGCACATAGCCCCAGCCGCCAGGCCCGGGATTGCCTGAGCACGCGCCATCGGTGAAGAGTTCGGCCTTCGGCTTCGACATGGGGGGCGGAGCGTAGCGCATCGCCTCGCGCACGGGGCGCGGTTATCTGACCACCGCCACACGACGCCGAAACCTTGACATGCACGCGCGTTTCACTAGACTTTCCCTTCTGCACTTTGGCGCGAGGACTCCGCTCCCCGCTCCGCAACGATTGAGAGATCGACCATGGTTCCTCCGTTCCGCTGCTCGCCTGGCCGTACCCGTCGCCGTCGCGCCCATCAGGCGATCAAGGCTTCCCACACGACCCTCTGCCCGAACTGCGGCGCCGCCAAGCGCTCGCACACCGCGTGCTCGTCGTGCGGCTATGTGCGCCCAGGCCTGCAGATCAAGGTCGGCAAGTCGCCGACCGCGTGATCTCGCCTCGGCGCGTGCTTCGCGCACGATTCTTCACAGTCGAGTAACCTTCCCCTCCGCGCACCTCCGCGATCCGCCTGGTGCGCGGCTTCGTCTGCATGACGTCATGCAGTCCACGGCCCTCGGAGCCGCATGCCCCGAAGGTCCGCGTCCGACCGACCCTCGACCGATCCCACAGCAAGGACAGACTCGCCATGCGCATCGGTGTCGACGTGATGGGAGGCGACAACGCCCCCGACGAGATCCTCAAGGGCTGCTTCTCGGTGCTCCCGAAGCTTCCTGCCGAGGACACGCTCGTCCTCTTCGGCCACAGCGACCTCATCGAGGAGTCGATCAAGGACCGCGGCGTCTCGACCAACGGCCCTGGCGCGCGCATCGAGGTCGTGCACTGCTCCGAGGTCATCGGCATGGATGACCCGCCCGTCGAGGCGGTGCGCTCGAAGCGCGACAGCTCGATCTCGCGCGCGGCCGAATACTCGAGCCCGAAGCACCCGAACCGCTGCGATGCATGGGTTTCCGCGGGCAACACGGGCGCGTGCGTCACGGCGAGCCAGATGTACATGCGCCGCCTGCCCAATGTGATCCGCCCGGGCATCGCGGTCACCGTGCCGACCTTCGCCGGCCCCGTCGTCCTGATCGATGTGGGCGCGAACATCGAGCCGAAGCCCGTGCACCTCGCGCAGTACGGCGTGATGGGCGATGCGTACGCCCGCGGCATCCTCGGCATGAAGAACCCGCGCGTCGCGCTGATGAATGTCGGCGGCGAGGAGCAGAAGGGTACGAGCGAGATGAAGGTCGCCCGCGACCTCCTGCGCGGCGCGGAGAACCTGAACTTCATCGGCTATGTCGAAGGCCGCGGCGTCTTCGACGGCGAGGCCGATGTGGTGGTGACCGACGGCGTCGTCGGCAATGTGATGATCAAGCTCGCGGAAGGCCTCTCGAAGGGCCTGTTCCAGGCGATCGCCGCGCAGGTCCTCGAGACCGACCCCGAGCTCGCCGTGCGGCTCGAGCCCGTCGTGAAGGCGATCTACGCGAAGCACGACTACCACGAGTACGGCGGCGCGCCGCTTCTCGGCGTGAACGGCACCTGCCTGATCTCGCACGGCTCGAGCGTGGCGCGCACGATGGCGAACGCCGTGCTCCGCTCGCGTCAGTTCGTGCTGAGCGGGCTCAACGACATCATCAACGCCCGCCTCGAGTCGATCCAAGAGCCCGCCGCATGAGCGTGCCCTCGACGAACGGCATGCTTCCTCCTCCGCCGACGCCGACGCGCGGCGTGCGCATCCTCGGCACGGGCTCGTTCGTTCCCGACCGCCGCCTCACCAACGCGGACTTCGAGCGCATGCTCGACACGAGCGACGAGTGGATCGTGCAGCGCACGGGCATCCGCGAGCGCCGCGTGCTCGACCTGCGCACCGAGGGCTGCTCGACCATCGCGCAGCGGGCGCTCGAGCGCGCGCTCGAGAGCTCGGGCCTGAAGCCCACCGACCTCGACCTGGTCGTCGTGGCCACCGTCACGATGGAGATGACCTGCCCGTCGGTCGCCTGCCGCATCGCAGGTGCGATCGGCGCGACCAACGCCGCCGCGTTCGACCTCGGCGCCGCGTGCAGCGGCTTCGTCTACGCGCTCAATGTGGCGGAGTCGATGGTGCGCATGGGCCGCGCCCGCACGGTCGCCGTGATCGGCGCCGAGGCGATGAGCTCGATCCTCGACTACACCGACCGCGCGGTCTCGATCCTCTTCGGCGACGCCGCCGGCTGCGCGATCATCCAGGCCGACCCCGATCCGCGCGTCGGCTGCATCTACCAGCACATGGGCGCCGACGGCTCGGGCTGGCAGGCGCTCTACATCCCGCGCCGCGAATCCGATGTTCCCGCCGAGGATGCGGCGAATCCGATCCGCCTCGGCTGCCTTCGCATGAACGGCAAGGAAGTCTTCCGCTTCGCCGTGACGAAGTTCAAGGATGTCATGGAGGACGCGTTCGCGAAGACGGGCCTCACTCCAAACGATGTGAGCCAGGTGATCTGCCACCAGTCGAATGTGCGCATCATCGACGCCGCGCGCGAGAAGCTGAACATCGACCCCTCGAAGATCTATGTGAACATCGACCGCTACGGCAACTCGAGCGCGGGCAGCGTGCCCTTGTGCCTCGACGAGCTGTGGCGCGCAGGCAAGATCACGCCAGGCAAGCCCTTCATGCTGGTCGCCTTCGGCGGCGGCCTGACCTGGGCGAGCAGCGTGTGGCAGACCTGAACCAAGCCGCGCCTGAGACGGCGACGCGTCCCTGCGGGTCCGTCGGTCGTTGCGTCGGACTTCGCGTCGGCAGCGCATGCAGCAACGAAAGGACCGTGAAACACGATGAGCGCAACCAGCATCGTCCTTCTCTGCCCGGGTCAGGGCGCGCAGGCCGTCGGCATGGCCAAGGCCTGGTACGACGCAAGCCCGCTCGCGAAGGCGGTGGTCGATGAAGCCGACCGCATCTTTGGCACGGGACCCGACGGCCGCACGCTTTCCGACATCGCGTTCCAGGGGCCTGTCGAGGTGCTCTCGCGCACCGACATCAGCCAGCCCGCGCTCTTCACCGCGGCGGTCGCCGCGCACCGCGCGCTCGGCGACACGCTCGGCGGCCTGAAGGTGCGCGCCGTCGCGGGTCTTTCGCTCGGCGAGTACACGGCGCTCCACCTCGCGGGCGCGTTCGACTTCGAGACGGGCCTGCGGCTCGTGATGCGCCGAGGCGCGCTCATGCAGCAGGCCGCCGAGTCGTCGAAGGGCGGCATGGTGGCGCTGATCGGCGCCGACGAGGCGCAGGCCATGCAGGTGTGCGAGCTCGCGACCCGCGAGGGCGGCGTGCTGATCCCCGCGAACTTCAACGCCCCTGGCCAGATCGTGGTCTCGGGCTCGATCGAGGCGTGCGACCGCGCGGTGACCGCGGCGGGCGAGGTCGGCGTGCGCGCCACCAAGCTGCAGGTCGCGGGCGCCTTCCACAGCCCGCTCATGGCCCCTGCGGCCGAGAAGCTCGGCGAGGCCCTGTCCGCGGTCGCGATCGCGCCCCTTTCGGCCGAGGTCTGGTCGAATGTCACCGCCCGGCCGCACGAGGCGGGAAATGCCCAACTTCTGCGCAACCGATTGGTGGAGCAGCTCGTTTCACCTGTACGATGGGCTCAGTCGTGTGCGAACCTGCTCGAGGCGATGTCCGCCGACGGCACGCGCGCCATGGCGGCGTTCCATGAACTTGCACCAGGCTCGACCTTGAAGGGCCTGATGCGACGGATCGACAAGACCTGCGAGGTGATTCCCCATGACGCTCCTTAAGAACTCGCTCACCCTTGCCGTCGCGGCAGGCGCCCTGCTTGCAGGCGGCCTCGTCGGATGCGCCGAAGACGCCCCCCCGCCGGTCGCGAAGGTCGCGCCGCCCCCGCCGCCGCCCGAGCCCGAGGCTCCCAAGGTCACCCCGATCAAGGAGCTCATGGCGCGCTACGACATCGACGGCCGCGTGAACCTCCCCGAGGAGCGCGCGCCCGACAACGACGCCGACCGCATCGCGGTGCTCAAGTTCTTCGACGCGTTCGCGCGCGGCAACGCCGACGCGCTCAAGCCCATGCTCTCGGGCCCCGACGCGGTGCTCCTCGACGGCATGGTCTCGCGCGGCGAGTTCTCGAAGGCGACGGGCGCCACGACCCGCATCGATGTGCGCTGCGGCAAGGAAGACGGCAACGCCTGCGCGCTCGCCGTGTTCCATGTCGCCGAGGCGTTCGAGCCGCAGCTGTGGCAGTTCACCTCGCGCGACGAGTCGGGCGAGTTCGAGGCCGTGGCCGCGCCGCCGAAGATCATGGAGAAGCTCACGGGCGACGACTGGATCGGCGTCTGGTACAAGGAAGTCCGCGCCGAACTCGCGAAGGCCGACGAGCCCGACGAGGTCATCACCCTGGCGCAGAGCGACTTCACCGAGACGGAGTCCGAGTCCGCGGCGGCCGACCCTGGCGTCGAGACCCCGTCCGCTCCTGGCGGCATGAAGGGCAAGCGCACGCCTGGCGCGCCGATCGACGCGCCGAAGGCGCCCGGCTTCGGCACGAAGTGAAGCCATCAATCGTTCGAATCGCACCGCGCGTGGCAGCAGCCGCGCGCGGTGTCTTTTTGAACCTGTAGAATCCCGCCCGCTCGCCGCGACCGCGGCGACGGAGGGTCCAGCCATCGACAAGCGCGTCGCCATCGTCACGGGAGCCAGCCGCGGTATCGGCAAGGCCATCGCAGAACGCCTCGCCAAGGACGGCCGCCATGTGGTGCTGGTCGCCCGAAGCGCCGACGGCCTTGCGGCCACCGAAGCCTCGATCAAGGCCGCAGGCGGCTCGTGCGAGGTTCGGCCCTGCGACATGGCCGACGGCGCCTCGGTCAACGCGATGGTCGAGGCCGTGGCCGAGACGCACGGTCGGCTCGACATCCTGGTCAACAACGCGGGAATCACCCGCGACACGCTGCTCCTGCGCATGACCGACGAGCAGTGGGACGAGGTTCTCAATGTGAACCTGCGCTCGATCTTCGTCGCCTGCCGCGCGGCCATCCGCCCGATGATGCGCGGCAAGTTCGGGCGCATCGTGAACATCGGCAGCGTCTCGGGCCTGACGGGCAACGCGGGGCAGGCGAACTACGCCGCGGCCAAGGCGGCGCTCGTCGGCTTCTCGAAGACCGTGGCCAAGGAGATGGGCGCGAAGGGCATCACCGCCAATGTGATCGCCCCCGGGTTCATCGAGACCGACATGACCGACATCCTCGGCGACGCCGTCAAGACCGCCGTCCTGCCCAACATCCCCGTGAAGCGGTTCGGCAAGCCCGAGGAGATCGCCGCTGCGGTCGCGTACGCGACGAGCGACGAGGCGGGCTACCTGACCGCGCAGGTCATCGCCGTCGACGGCGGCCTGGCCAGCTGAGGCGGGAACTGTCCCGTAATGGCTTCGTCCATGCCACTTGTTCCACGGCCTCCCGCCGCAACCCCTTTTCGCTATATTCCGACGCCCTGACGGACGCCTCCTCCGAGGCCCCGCAGCACGCCCCGAGGGCTGGCAACCGCCACCCGACGGGCATACGCCCACCAAAGGAGTAGACCGTGACCGACGCCGAGATCGAGAAGAAGGTCATCGAGATCGTTGCCCAGCACACCGATACGGAGCCTGAGGCGATCACTCGGGAGACGAGCTTCACGAACGACCTGAACGCCGACAGCCTCGACATCGTCGAGCTGCTCATGGAGTTCGAGGGCCAGTTCGGCACCAAGATCCCCGACGAGCAGGCCGAGAAGATCCACACCGTGGGTCAGGCCATCGACTTCATCAAGGCGAACCGCCAGGGCTGACGCCAGCGCCCCGCGCATGCGGGGCCTGCGCCGCCGCTGCGGAGAGCCCGAAGGAGACCGCGCGTGTCTGAGTCGCTGTCGGATTCCGAGATCGAGGCGAAGGTCGTCGAGGCCATCGCGGACCAGCTTGGCGTCGCCAAGTCGGAGGTCACGCGCTCGAGCGAGTTCGACAAGATCTGCGACAGCCTCGACAAGGCCGAGCTCATGATGGAGTTCGAGGATCTGTTCGAGATCTCGATCTCGGATGATGCCGCCACCAAGTTGCGGACGGTCGCCGACGCGATCGACCATGTGAGCCGCGCCCTCAAGGGCGGCTGACCAACGCCCCACGCGAGACCGCCCATGAGGACCATCCAACTGCGCCGCGTCGTCGTCACGGGGATGGGAGCCATCTCGAACCTCGGCACTTCGGCCCCCAAGACCTGGTCGGCCATGAAGGACGGGTGTTCGGGCATCACGCCGCTGCGGACCTTCCCGCAGAACGACGACTGGACCGTGCGTTTCGCGGGCGAAATCCACGATTTCGACGCCTCGTCGGTGGTCGATGGCCGCGAGCAGAAGCGCATCGACCGCGTGGCGCTGATGGCCATGGTCGCCGCCGACGAGGCGGCGCGTGATTCGGGGTTCGACTTCCGCAGCGCGGGCGACCCGTACCGCCACGGCACGATCATCGGATCGGGCATCGGCGGCGTGCTCACCATGGAGGAGGGGCACAAGAAGCTCCTCGAGACGGGACCGCGTCGCGTCAGCCCGTTCGTCGTGCCGCGTCTCATGGTCAACGCGGCGCCCGGCAATGTGTCGATCCAGCTGAACCTGAAGGGTCCGAGCACGGCCGTCGCGTCGGCCTGCGCCTCGAGCGGCCACGCGATCGGCATCGCCATGCAGATGATCCAGCGCGGCGACTGCGATGTGATGGTCGCGGGCGGCTCCGAGGCGGCGATCACGCCGCTCACGCTCTCGGCCTTCGCGTCGATGAAGGCGCTCTCGACCCGCAACGACGCGCCCACCAAGGCCTCGCGCCCGTTCGACCGCGATCGCGACGGCTTCGTGCTGTCCGAGGGCGCGGCCATCCTCGTCCTCGAGGAGCTCGAGCACGCGAAGAAGCGCGGCGCCCGCATCTACTGCGAGCTCGTCGGCTTCGGCGCGACGGGCGACGCCCACCACATCGCCGCGCCAGACGAGCAGGGCTCGGGCGCGTTCAAGGCGATGGAGGTCGCGCTCCGCGACGCGGGCGTGCACGCGAGCGATGTCGGCTACATCAACGCGCACGGCACCTCGACCCCGCAGGGCGACAAGGCCGAGGTCACCGCGGTCAAGCGCCTGTTCGGCGAGCACGCCTACCGCCTCGCCATGAGCTCCACGAAGTCGATGACGGGCCACGCCCTCGGCGCGGCGGGCGGCATCGAGTCGGTGGCGGCCATCATGGCGATCTACGAGGGCGTTCTCGCCCCGACGATCAACCTCGACAACCCCGACGAGGGCTTCGACCTCAACTTCGTGGCCAATGTGGCGCAGGAGCGGAAGGTCGATGTCACGCTGAACAACACCTTCGGCTTCGGCGGCCACAATGTGAGCCTGGTGTTCAAGCGGTTCTCCTGACCCGCGGGCGCCCGCAGCTGGGCGACCAAGACAGGCGAAGCCCCCCGTACCCGACGAAATCGGCTGATTTCGGGCAAAGACCACCGCGCGGTGGCTGCTTCTCACCGTGTCCGTGGAAATCACCGCGGACCCTCCGTCCCCCGCCAAAGGCACCCCCCGCCATTGGTCGATAGGGAAGCCATGCCGAGTGACCTGTCCCGCATCCTCCGCCTCGAGGTTCCGCTGATCGTCCAGATCGCGGAGAGGCGCATGTCGCTGTCCGAGGTGACGGCGCTGACCCACGGCTCGATCATCGAGCTTCCGAAGAAGGTCGATGGCGACCTCGATGTCCTCGTCAACTCGACGCGGATCGGCACGGGCCGTGCGGTGAAGGTCGGCGAGAACTTCGGCGTCCGCCTGACGGGCGTCGGTGCCGTGACGGAGCGCGTCGCCGCGCTCGGCGGCCGCTAAGGCGAATCGATCCACGCGTAGACTGAACTCCCTGCGGGCACCGAGCGGTGTCCGCGTCGCAACGAAGCACGAGGTCCCGAGCGCATGCCCCGCAACATCCCCGTCGGCAACGGTGAGATGCTCGTCGCGTTCGACGACCAGTACCGCATGCGCGACCTCTACTGGCCGCATGTCGGGCAGCCGAACCACACGGGCGGCCACCTGCAGCGCTTCGGCGTGTGGGCCGACGGCCAGTTCGCGTGGATCGACTCGCCTGGCTGGACGCGCGACCTGCGCTACAAGCCCGACACGATGGTCACCGAGGTTCGCCTGCGCCACGAGCGGCTCGGCATCGAGCTCGTGTGCAACGACGCGGTCGACTACTGGAGCCCCGTGTACTTCCGCCGCGTGGTGGTGACCGACATCCTCGGCAAGCCGCGCGATGTCCGCGTCTTCTTCCACCACGACATCAGCGTCAACGAGTCGCCCGTCGGCGACACGGTGATGTTCGACCCGCAGTCGGCGGGCCTCGTCCACTACAAGGACAATGTCTACTTCCTGCTGAACGGCTGCTCGTCGGGCCGCTTCGGCGTCGACTACTGGGCCACGGGCGCGAAGCGCATCGGCGACGCCGAAGGCACCTGGCGCGACGCGGAAGACGGCCTGCTGTCGCGGCATTCGATCGCGCAGGGCTCGGTCGACTCGACCATCGGCTTCGCGCTCGCGCTGTCGCCGTGGGGCTCGGGAAGCCTGTACTGCTGGCTGGCCGCGGGCCGCACGCACGACGCGGTGCTCTCGCTCAACGAGAAGGTGCGCACGAAGACGCCGCAGCGCATGATGGACCGCACCGAGGCGTACTGGCGGCTGTGGGCGCTGAAGGAGCCGATCGACCTGTCGCCGCTCCCCGAGCGCGTGCGCGACCTCTATGTGCGCAGCCAGATCATCTGCCGCACGCAGATCGACAACGACGGCGCGATCATCGCCGCGAACGACTACGACATCACGCACTTCGCGGGCGACACCTACTCGTACATGTGGCCGCGCGACGGCGCGCTCGTGTCGCACGCGCTCGTCCTCTCGGGCCACGGCGAGCTGTCGCGGAACTTCTTCCGCTTCTGCGAGAAGGTGATCTCGAAGGAAGGCTACTTCCTGCACAAGTACAACCCGACGGGCACGCTGGCGTCGAGCTGGCATCCGTCGGTGCTCGACGGGCAGCGCGTGCTGCCGATCCAGCAGGACGAGACCTCGCTCGTGATCTGGGCGCTGCGCAGGCATTTCCAGGTGTTCCGCGATGTCGAGTTCATCAAGACGACCTACAACACGCTGGTGGTCGAGCCTGCGAACTGGCTCCTCCGATACCGCGACCACAACGGGCTGCCGCAGCAGTCGTGGGACCTGTGGGAGGAGCGCCGCGGCGTGCACCTCTTCACGGTCGCCTCGACGATCGGCGCGCTGAAGGCCGCCGCGAGCTTCGCGCAGGACATGGGCGCGTTCGACCGCGCCGCCGAGTACAACGAGGGCGCCGAGCGCATGCGCGGCGCGATGCTGCGGCACATGTGGGAGCCCGACCGCGGGCGCTTCGCCCGCATGGCGACGCCGCTTCCCGACGGGACCTACCGCCTCGACATGACGCTCGACTCGAGCGCGTTCGCGCTGTTCGCGTTCGGCGCGATGAGCGCGAGCGACCCGAAGGTCGTGGCGCAGATGGAGGCGCTGCGCGAGCGGCTGTGGGTGAAGACCCACATCGGCGGCATGGCGCGCTACGAGAACGACTACTACCACCGCGTCGAGCACACGAACCTCGGCGATGTGCCGGGCAACCCGTGGGTGATCTGCTCGCTGTGGGTCGCGCAGTGGCTCGTCGAGAAGGCGGAGACGGTCGAGGAGCTCGAGCTGGCGCTGCCGTACCTCCATTGGACGGCCGACCGCGCGCTGCCCTCGGGCGTGCTTGCCGAGCAGTTCGACCCCTATTCGGGTGCTCCGATATCCGTGAGCCCGCTGACCTGGTCGCACGCGACGGTCATGATCGTGACCACGAAGTACCTGCTGCGGCACGCGCAGCTCACGGGCAGGCCCTCGGGCAGCCTAGCCGAGCGCGCGGGCCCAAAATCGCGATGATGCGCCCGCGGTTGGCCGAATCCGACCGCGCCAACCGCCGAAGACGGTGCCGCCGTGGAAACCCCCGTCCGAGCCATGCTCCCCCTCGACAGGCAGTTCGCTGAATCGATCGACGGCGTCTCGCGCGCGCTCGCGGAGTGGTCGCTGTCGCTCCTGTACGAGCGGCGCGTCGACCTCGAGGCGCGCTACGGGCCCGAGGGCCGCGACCTCTGGAAGGGCGAGTTCGTCAACCGCCTGCAGTACCTCGCCGAGGCGATCGCAGCCGACCGCCCCGCGATCTTCGTGAACTCGGTCGAGTGGGCGCGCGCGGCCTTCGCGGCGCGTGAGATGGACGAGGCCGACCTCGTCGACAGCCTGCTCGCGCTCGACGAGACGCTGCGGGCGGAACTCCCGTCGCAGGTGGCGACGCGCGCGTGCCGCGTGGTCGCCGAGGGCATCGCCGCGCTGCGCAAGCCCGTCGCGAACGCCGTCGATGCGGCGGCGCCGTCGGTGCTCGACCACGAAGGCGTCGATGGCACGCGCGCGCGGCTCTACCTGATGCATCTCCTCGAGCGCCACCAGTCGAAGGCGGTCGATGTGCTGCTCGACGCCGTGCGCTCGGGCAAGTCGGTGGCCGAGGTCTACGAGACGGTCATCGGGCCCGCGCTGAGCGAGGTCGGCCGGCTCTGGCACCTGAAGGAAGCGACCGTTGCCGACGAACACTATGTGACCGCCGCGACGCAGTCGGCGATGGCCATCCTACGCATGAAGCTGCCGCGTGCGACGCCGAACGGCCTGCGCGTCCTGGCCGCGAGCGTGGGCGGCGACCTGCACGACATCGGCATCCGCATGGTCGCCGACCTCCTCGAGAGCGAGGGCTTCGATGTCGAGTGCCTCGGCGCCAACATGCCCACGGGCGACCTGATCGAGCGGCTGCGCGAGACCGCGGCTGCAGGCGGCTACGACCTGATCGCCCTTTCGGCGAGCACAGGCCTGACCGTGCGCACGATGACCGACGCCGTGGCCGCGCTCCGCGCCGAGACGGGCCCCGCCGATGTCCCGATCATGGTCGGCGGCGGCGCCTTCTGCTCGATCCCCGACCTCTGGCAGGTCGTCGGGGCCGACGGCTGCGCCTGCTCGGCCACCGAAGCGGTGAAAGTCGCGAAGCGGCTGGTCGGGTGAGTCCGAGCGCTGACTGAAAGCCGTCTTGTGACGGCGCGGATATCGTCTCCCCCTCGAGATGTCCGCAGGAACCCCCTCCCTCTCCGCCCGTCCCCTGATCGCCGCGCGCACCGTCGAGCGTTGCGCGGGTTGTGGCGTCGAACGGGCGGTCGGCGCCGCGGCGGCGTGCCGTTGCGCGGTGCCGCGGTGGTCGCTCTTCTGCACGCGGTGCGCGAAGGCGATCGGCGAGCCCGTGTGCCCGCACTGCCTCGAGGTGGCGCGCGTGAACGGCGAGAAGCTGCGGGCGTCGCTCGATGCGGCGCTCGTGCGCCACGGGCGGCTTGTGGGCGCGACCGCCGCGGCCGACCGCCTGGCGGCGCGGGCCGAGGCGGTGCTTGCGAACCTCGGCGTGGCGGCAGTGCTGCCCGCGATGCCTGCATGGGCAGAGGCGCTTGCCGACAAGAACAGGCCAGACCCCGATGCGATCTACCGCAGCCGTTCGCAGACGGCCGCGGTGGCCAACCTGCGGCTCGAGGCCGCCGCGGTGCG
>JAJTGK010000043.1:0-9164 GCA_021297815.1 Planctomycetaceae bacterium | reverse complement strand
GGCGACCTGGGACGGCCTCGCCGCGGGCCACGAGCACGAGTCGGCCCTGCGCACCGCCGCGGAGTCGCTTGCCGCGGGCCTCGGGGCTGGCGAGACGATGATCGACACCGTGAAGAACAGGAACCTCGACCGCCTGGCCGCCGCGGGGGCGGCACGGGCGCGCGCGGTCGAGGCGTGCGCCAAGGTCCTCGAGCCGGGCTGACCGACCGCCGCAGGGGCGCGTAACTGTGCGCCGCGACTGCGCTTGGCTGCCGCCACCGCCCGAGCCCCCCTCGCGGGTGTGAACCACCGCCACCCTCGCGCGTACAGTGTGTCCTGCATTTCACCGGCCGCGTCGGCCGATCTACACAGCCATGTCCACGCTTTCATCCACCAACCCCGTCCTGTCCGACCACGCACTTGGCCAGACCCTGGCGCGCGAGCGCGCGTTTGGCACCGAGACCGCCTCGCTGCAGGGCGTCATGCAGAAGACGAGCATCGCCGTCGGCCTCGCCATCGCGGGCGGCGCGGGCGGCTACTGGCTCGTCCAGAGCTTCCCGTCGATCATGTGGATCGCGGCGATCGCCTCGATCGTGATCTCGCTCGTCATGTTCTTCACGATCTCGCGCAGCCCGAAGGCCGCGATGATCGGCACGCCGCTCTACGCGATCGTGCAGGGCGTGGGCCTTGGCGCGCTGAGCTTCGTGCTCGAGCAGATCCTGCTCAACAGCGGCATCAATGTTCCAGGCGGCCTCGCCATGCAGGCGTTCGTGATCACGGGCAGCATCATGGCGTCGATGCTCGCGCTGCACACCTTCGGCATCGTGCGCGCGGGCCCGCGCTTCACCTCGGTGCTCGGCGTGGTCACGCTCGGCATCTTCCTGACCTATCTCGTCAGCTTCATCCTGAGCTTCTTCGGCATCCAGATGCCGTTCCTCAGCCTCGGCTCCGCGCTCGAGGGCGGGCAGGCCGCGTGGATCGGCCTCGGCATCAATGCGCTGATCCTGGTCGTCGCGTCGCTCTGGCTGCTCGTCGACTTCGCGCAGATCGACGAGGCGGTGGCCGCGGGCGCGCCGAAGTCGATGGAATGGCTGCTGGCCTTCGGCCTCGTCGTGTCGCTTGCGTGGGTGTACGCGGAGTCGCTCAAGCTCCTCTTCCGCCTGTACGCGATGTTCGGCCGCCGCGAGTAAGCGGAAACCCCCTGAAACGCAACGCGCCCGCGTGGACCAGACGGTCCGCGCGGGCGCGTTCTTGATGCCGTGGCGGGCGGGCGCGCGGCCCTACCCGCGGGAAGTCACAGGATCTCGGCCGCCAGGCTCGCCAGGCTCGAGCGTTCGGTCTTGGTCAGCGACACATGGCCCGCGATGCGCTGGCCCTTCATGCGCTCGATGCAGTGCGCGAGGCCGTTCGACTGCGCGTCGAGGTACGGGTTGTCGATCTGCTGGATGTCGCCGCAGAGCACGATCTTGGTGCCGTCGCCCACGCGCGACACGATCGTCTTGATCTCGTGCGGCGAGAGGTTCTGCGCCTCGTCGACGATCATGAACTGGTGCGGAATCGAGCGGCCGCGGATGTAGGTGAGCGGCTCGAGCTGCACGCGGCCCGTGGCCATGAGCTGGTCGAGGCGCTGCTCGGCGGTGCGGCTCTCGGGGCGCTCGTCGACATGGCTGCCGCGCGTCGACAGGAGGTACGCGATGTTGTCGAAGATGGGCTGCATCCACATCGACAGCTTCTCGTCCTTGTCGCCTGGCAGGTAGCCGATGTCGCGGCCGAGCGGCATGATCGGCCGCGCGGTGAGCAGCTTGTCGAAGCGCTCCTCCTTGATCGTCTTGTGCAGGCCCGCGGCGAGGGCGAGCAGCGTCTTGCCCGTGCCTGCGGGGCCCGTCAGCGTGACGATCTTGACATCGTCGTCGAGCAGGAGCTCGAGCGCCATCGTCTGCTGCACATTGCGGCCCATGATGCCGTAGACGGGCTTGCGCGGGCCCGTGACGGGAATGGCCGCGCCCGTGTCGGCGAGCATGCGCGCGAGGCCCGTGTGGTGGTCGTCGAACTCGTCGACGAGCATCACGAACTGGTTGGGCACGCACTCGATCTCGACCGTGTGCGCGCCGTCGGGGGTGGTGGCGCAGAACTCGGCGAGGCGCTCGACGCGCAGCTGGCGCTCGTCGTACAGCTCGTCGATGACCGCGCCCGGCACCTTGGCCACGACATAGCCCGCGTGCAGGAAGTCGGCGGCGATGTGGTCGTGCTCGAAGTCCTCGGCGGGCACGCCGAGCGCGTCGCTCTTGATGCGCGCGTTGATGTCCTTCGAGATGAACACCGTGCGGCGGCCGCCCGCGTGCAGCTCCTGCGCGACGGCGAGGATGCGGTTGTCGGCCTTGTCGATCTCGAGGCCGTCCGCGACCGTGCCCGTGCGCGCCACGCGGATCGAGCCGCCCTGCTCGTTCCAGACCACGCCCTCGAGGAGCGCGCCCTGGGTGCGCAGGCGGTCGAGCGCGCGCGTGACCTGACGCGCGTTGCGGCCGCGTTCGTCGTTGTTCTTCTTGAAGGTGTCGAGCTCCTCGATGACCGCGAGGGGAATGACCACCTCGTGCTCGGCGAACTTGAAGATCGAGTTCGCGTTGTGAAGGAGCACATTCGTGTCGAGGACGAAGTGCTTGCGCGCCGCGGCGCTGCCTGCCCCCCTCGACTTGCGTGTGCTGGTCTCGCCGTCGGTGCCGATCGCGGAATCCTCGCGGGACTGGTCGTGCATGCGGGCCCTCCTGTGGCTCAGGCGACTACGAGCGCTCCTTGCGCTCCAAGGGGATATTCGTTCGCGCCTCCGAGGCTTTCAACCGACTTCCGAAAAGAACCGATGAAATGGCTGCGAATGGTCCGTGCGCCCCATCGCGCGTGGAACACGCGGAACCCCTGCGACTCGCGCGGCCGCTCAGGCGCGCAGCGGGTCGCGGTCGGCGCTCGACACGAGGAACCCGACGCCCGCCGAGATGCGCTCGAGCGCACGGCGGTAGTGCGGCAGGTAGCCACGCTCGGTGTTCGTGTGCCCGGCGAGCACGAGATCGAGGCCGAGGGAGCGCGCGTGGAGCACATCATGGTGCGACATCTCGCCCGTCACGAAGAGCGTGGCGCCTTGCGCGGCCGCGCTTTCGGCGAGGCTCGCGCCGCTGCCCGCGCAGAACGCCACGGTGGTGTGGCGACGCGGTTCGGCCGAGGCCCTCGCGATGTCCATGCGCGCGACGCCGAGAGGCTGTTCGAGCTTTCGCGCGACTTCGTCGGAAGTCATCGGCTCGGCGAGGGTTGCGATGCGGCCTGCGCCCGCGTGCGCCGCGGCGGGCTCGGGCTCCATGCGGAGGATGTCGAAGGCGGGCTCTTCGTACGGGTGCGTGGCGCGGAGCGCGCCGACGGCCGCGGCGAGCCTGCTCGCGGGCACGGCCATCTCGAGGCGGAGTTCCTGCACCCGCTCGAGGCGCCCTGGCTGGCCGACCGCGGGGCTTGAGCCCTCGCCGCCGTGGAAGGTGCCCTGGCCCGCGGCGGCGAAGGAGCAGTGCGTGTACTTCGAATCGGCGCCGATCACGCCCGCGCCTGCGGCGGCGAGCGCGTCGCGCAGGCGGTCGGCGGCGTCGATCGGGGTGAAGACGACGAGCTTGAAGCCGGGCGATGCGGAGACGGCGGGCTTGATGGGGCGGCGCAGGGCGGAGCTTCCCGCAAGCGAGTCGACGAGCCAGTCGTTGACGCCGCCTTCGACCGCGTCGAGCGCGGTGTGCGGCGAATAGACGGCGATGCCCGCGCGCACCGCGTCGATGGCGACGCGGCCCTGCCAGGTCGCGCCGTCGAGGCGTTCGAGCGGCTTGAAGAGCAGCGGGTGGTAGGCGATGACGAGCTGCGCACCGCGGGCCTTCGCTTCCGCGAGGACCTCGGGCGTGAGGTCGATCGTGAGGAGCGCGGTCGAGATCTCGCGGCCGTCGCCCGCGATGAGGAGGCCGACCTTGTCCCACGGTTCGGCAAGCGAGAGCGGCGCGAAGGTGCCGAGCGTGCGGACGAGCCTGTCGAGCGGCGTGGGCATGGGGCGATGATACGGAGTGGCGGCGGACGGTTGGGGCAGCGCTCGGGACGACTTCTGCGGAGCCGAAGGTTCGCATCGGAGGAGGAACCCGGCTCGATGCGTCGGGCGGAGCCCAACGGTCCTCACGCCACCAGCATCGCGGCGCCGAGCATGCCTGCGTCGTCGTTCAGCGTGCTCGCCACGATGTCGGTCTTGCGCAGGATCGATGGGAACACCGTGCGCTCGAAGCTCTTGCGCACGCGGCCGACATAGGGCTCGCCGAGCGCCTCAGTCACGCCGCCGCCGAGCACCACGCAGTCGATCGACAGCATGGTCACGATGTTCGCGATCGCAACGCCGAGCAGTTCCGCGCTCTTGTTCACGACCTTCGTCGCAAGCTCGTCATCCTTCTCGTACGCGCGCGCGATCGTCGACGAGCCGATCGAGCCCGTCTCGTCGGCCTTCTCGGCGACCAGCTTGTGGAGCGCGCTCTCGGGGTACATCGGCAGCAGCCGCCGCAGCGCGTTCACGATGCCCGTGCGCGAGCACACATCCTCGACGGTCATCATGCCCGGCTGCCCGCCTGGGAAGAGCACCACATGGCCGATCTCGCCCGCCGTGTGCCGCGGGCCGCGCCACACCGAGCCGTTCAGCACGAGCCCCGAGCCGACGCCCGTACCGACCCACACCGCAAGCACATCGGTGCGGCCACGCACGGCGCCGAGCTGCGCCTCGCCCCACGCGGCCACATTCACATCGTTGTCGAGCGCCACGCGGCACGCGAGCTTCTTCTGCAGGATGTCGCGCAGCGGCACATTCTCCCAGCCGAGGTTTCCCGCCTTGATCACGAGGCCCTTGTCGAAGTCGACCGCGCTCGGCGCGCCGACGCCGACGCCGACGAGCCGCTCCCGCGGCGTCCTCGCGTCCTCGAGCGCGCGCGCGATGCCCTCGACGACGCGGTCGATCACCGTGTCGCGGCCCTCGTGGGCCTTCGTCTTCCGCTTGCAGCGGCCGACCACCCTGCCCTCGGCGTTCACCACGCCGATCTGCATGTTGGTGCCGCCGAGATCGACGCCGACCACCACGCCGTCCTTGGGGAAGTCCTTCGAGATCCTCATGCCGCGAGTGTAGCGGCGGCGTTCAGCTGCTGAACCCCTCGGGCAGGCTCTCGGCGCGCTCGGCGCGGCCCGTCCACAGCCTGCGGAAGAACCGCACGAAGTCGTCGAGCACCACCATGACCGCGGGCAGCGCGAACAGCGTGAGCACGGTCGAGCTCGCCAGTCCAAACACAAGCGAGATCGCCATCGGAATCAGGAACCGCGCCTGGAAGCTCTGCTCGAGCATGAGCGGCGCAAGCCCCGCGAGCGTCGTCACCGTGGTGAGGAAGATCGGCAGCAGGCGCAGGCGGCCCGCACGCGCGAGCGAGTCGGCGAGCGGCATGCCCTTCGCGCGCATCTCGTTGGAGAACTCGACAAGGATGAGCGAATTGTTCACCACCACTCCCGCAAGCGCCACGAAGCCGATCAGCGAGAGGAAGGTCATGTCGAAGCCGAGGAGCAGGTGGCCCCACACGATGCCGATCACGCCGAAGGGAATCGCGAGCATGACCGCGAGCGGCTGCAGGTAGCTCTCGAAGAGCCACGCGAGGATGACATAGATGCCGAGGAACGCCGCCGCGAGCGCGAGCGGGAAGTTCGCGAACGCGTCGATGAGGTCCTTCTGGCGGCCCGCGGCGTCGATCTCGATCCCAGGCAGCGCGCCTGCGATCGCGGTGACCTCGCCCGACATCGCGCTTGCCACGATCTCGGGGTTCGTGGCGTCGTCGCAGTCGGCGCTCACGGTCACCGTGCGCTCGCGGTCGACGCGGCGGATCGTCGAGTAGCCGCGGCCCTCGGTCACATCGGCGACCTCGACGAGCGGCACGGCCGTGCCCGCGGGGCTGACGAGCCACAGTTCCTCGAGCGTCGACAGCCTGCGGCGCGAGCGCTCGTCGAACTGGACGCGCACATCGACATCCTCGCGGTCCTCGCTGAAGGTGTGCGCCTCGATGCCGAACACCGCGGTGCGGATCTGCCGCGCGACATCGAGCGTGGTGAACCCCATCGCGAGCGCCTGCGGCGTGAGCGCGATGCGCAGCTCGCGCTGCGCGTCGTCGGCGTCGTCGGAGATGTCCTTCACGCCGCTGAACTGGCCGAGCGCCGCCTTCAGGCGCGCGACGGCCTCGTCGACCTGCGCATCGTCGGCGCCGCGGACCTCGTACGAGAGATCGGCGCCCGCGGGGCCGCCCGAGACCTCCTGGAACTTCATCGTCTCGGCCTCGTCGAGCGCGCCCGCGGCCGCGCGGATCGCGTCGATCACCTCGGCGCTGCGGCGCGTGCGGCTCTCGACGGGCGAGAGTTCGATGAAGATCTGCCCGATGTGCGTGGCGGCGGCGTTGGTCGCGCCCGTCTCGAAGTCGACCGAGCTGCCGAGGCTCGCGGTGAGCGCCTGCACCTCGGGCTGCGCGCGCGCCGCGGCCTCGACGCGCGCGGCGACGGCGCTCGTCTGCGCCATGGTCGAGCCGATGGGCAGCTCGAAGTCGACGATGACCGTCTCGGTGTCGTCGGCGGGCAGAAACACGAACGCAAGGCGCCCGCCGAGCACCATGCCCGACGAGACGAGCAGCACCGCGGTCGTGGCGGCGAGCACGATGTAGCGCTCGCGCAGGCACCAGCGCACGGCGCGCTCGTAGCGGTCGAGCACGCGCTCGATCGATCGCTCGCGGAAATCGGCGAGCGGCTTCAGCGCACGGTCGATGCGCGACCCGCCGCGGCGCGCCTTGCGCTCCTCGCGCACAAGCGCGTGCGCCATGTGGTTCGGCATCATGAAGCTCGCCTCGAACAGGCTCGCCGCAAGCGCGATCAGCACCACCGCAGGCAGGTTGCCGAGCAGTTCGCCGATGTTTCCCTTGATGAAGATGAGCGGCACGAACGCGACGATGGTCGTGGTCACGCTGCCGACGACGGGCCAGAAGACCTGCGTCACGCCGTTCACCGCGGCCTCGAGCGGCGGTTCGCCGAGCTCCTTGTGGCGCTTCAGGATGTTCTCGCTCATCACGATCGCGTCGTCGGCCAGCATGCCGAGCACGATGAGCAGGCCGAACATCGTGATCAGGTTGAGCGTGACGCCCGTCGCCTGCATGAACATCAGCGTGCAGGCGAGCGCGATGACGATGCCGACCATCACCCAGAAGCTCGCCACGCGGTTGAGGCCGAGGAGCAGCACGACGAGCACGAGCAGCGCGCCCTGGATCGCGTTCGTCGACAGGAGCTCGAAGCGGCCCTCGATGATGCGCGCGAGGTCGTTGTGCTGCGCGAGCACGCCGTTCACGGGCGGGCGCGCGCGGCCGAGGTCGTAGCCGCGCTCCCACGCGGTCAGCACCGCGCGGTCCTTCAGCGAATCGCGCGGCGGCTCGCCGTTTCGGCCCGCGACATAGCCGCGCACGAGCTCCGCGATCTCGACCGCGTCCTCGTCGCCCTCCTTGAAGGCGACGAGCGTGCCCGCGGGCTTTCCGCCGAAGCGCCGCACCTGCGGGATGTCCTCGAACTCCTCGCGCACGGTCGCGACCTCGTCGAGCCGCAGGCTCGAGCCGTCGACCGCGCTCTTCAGCACGATGCCGCGGATCGCCGCGATGTTCTCCTCGTTGCCGACCGTGCGCACCGAGAGGTTCGCCGCGTCGGTGCGCACCGTGCCACCAGGGACCTCGGCCATCGCGGCCGAGACGAGCTCGCCCACCTGCGACAGGCGGATGCCGTGGCGCAGGAGCGCCGTCGGGTCGACATCGACATGGATCTCGCGCGGGCGCAGGCCGATCTCGACGAGCGTGCCCATGCCGTCGAGCGTCTTCAGGTCGTCGCGGATCGCGCGCAGCTCGCGCTTGATGTACTCCTCGCCCGCATCCGACGCGACGGTCACCATGATCGTCGGGAAGTTCGGCTTGAAGTCGAACACGCGCACGCGCTCGGCCTCGGCGGGCAGGTCGTTGATCTGCTCGATGGCGAGGCGGATGTCCTCGATCGCCTTGTCGGCGTCGGCACCAGCCTTCAGCTTGACCGTGATGCCGCCCGTGCCTTCCGAGAGCCGCGTCTCGATGCGGTCGACGCCCTCGACATCGACGACGCGGTCCTCGATCTTGCGCGCCATCGACTCCTCGATCTCCTTGGGCGAGGCGCCCGGGTAGACGAGGACGATGCGCGCGGCCTGCGGCGCGGTCTCGGGGAAGAACTCGCGGCGCATGGTGAGCAGCGCCACGAGGCCGCCGATGAGGAGCGTCCACATGAGGAGCGTCACGGGGACGCTGCGGCGCACGCTGAAGTCGACGAGGCTGCGGACCATCAGCCCTGGCCCTTCGCGGCTTCGGCGGGCACGGCGCTCGCGCTTGCGGCGGGGCGCACGGGCTCGACGAGCTGGCCTTCGACGAGGCTGCGCGAGCCGTCGATCACGACGAGCGTGCCCGCCGTGATGTCATCGGAGAGGACGGCCCAGTCGGTGTCGGCGAGCGTGGCGCCCGCGGGCGTGCCCGCGAAGCGGTAGTCGACGGTGACGCGCTGCATGCGCACGCGGCCGCCCTCGACGATGGCGATGCGCTCGTCGCGGATCGCGCGGCGCGGAACGACGAGGCGCGGCGCGGTGCCGCCTGGCGCGATGCGCGCCTCGACGAACGAGCCAGGCGCAAGGCCGCGCGCGGCGGCGGCGTCCTGCTCGAACTCGACGAACACGGTCGCCGTGCGCGACGCGGGGTCGTCTTCGGGCGCCACGCGCGCGACGGTGCCCTCGAAGGTCGCGCCGCTCGCACGCGTGGTGATGACCGCCTTCGCGCCCTGCGGCGCGAGCGCGCGCGCCGACGCGGGGATCTTCACGGGAATCTCGAGTCGCGTCTCGTCGACGAGGCGCGCGACGGTCAGGCCGGGCGCGACCGACTCGCCGACCTCGAGGTCGGCCGACTGCACGATGCCGTCGATGGGCGCGACCACCGTGCAGCGCTCGGCCGAGAGCCGCGCAAGCCCGAGCCGCGACGACTCGCCCGCGCGCTGCGCCACGAGCGCCTGGCGGCGCGGCGCGATCTGCGACAGCGCGTCGTCGGCGGCGACCGCCGCGCGCGACG
>JAJTGK010000159.1 GCA_021297815.1 Planctomycetaceae bacterium | reverse complement strand
TGCGAGTCCGCCGCCGACGACGATCACACGACGCTTGGTTGGGGCTGCCATGGGTGGGGTCCGTTCAGAGGACAGGGTTCGAACTGACTGGAATCTGCCGTGTGGATTCGCTCAGCGTCCCGACTCGGACGCATCGGCCGTCGAGGCTGCTGCGACTGCAGCGGGCTTCGCGGCGTTGATACGGGACTCGATTTCCTTCGCCTTGGCCACATCGAGCGTGGCGAAGCCTGCGACGGCGGTCATGCCCGCGGCCGCGAGCGCGACGCCGATGCCTGCGCACACCACGCCCCAGCGCTGCTGCGCCTGCTTGCTGATGGTGAGGCCCCAGGTGATCGCGGCCGTCCAGAGGCCGTTCGCGAAGTGGTAGACGAGCGCGAGCACGCAGACCGCGTAGAAGGCCGCGTTGAAGTAGGGGAGGAAGCCGCCCTGCAGGTGCGCGGCCGTCGAGCTCGATGCGTGCGCGGCGTCGAACGACGGCATGATGCCGCCGTAGGTCCAGCCCCAGCGCAGGCTCGAGATGTGCATGAAGAGGAAGAGGACGCCCAGGTAGCCCGTGAGGCGCTGCAGCATGTAGCGGCGGTTCGCCTGGTAGCCGTAGCGGTCGGTGTTCGACTTGCCCGAGCGCGCGAAGTAGACGCCGAGGATCGCGTGGTAGGCGATCGGCAGCCACAGCACGAAGATCTCGATGAAGATCAGCGCGGGCAGGTTGTGGATGAAGTCGACCTCATGCTGGAAGGTCGCGACGCCGCCCGCGCCCGCGCCAAGGTCGGCGTACTTCTTCGCGTTCAGCGTGCCTCCCCACACGATCGACGAGTTGGTCGTGAGGTGCGGGAACAGGAACACGCCGATCGGAACCACTCCGCTCAGCGAGTGGAGGCGGCGCAGCAGGTGGTAGTGGCGCTCGAGGAAGGGAACGGGCTTCGTGGCGCTATGGGCGGACTCTGACACGGTGTGGTCTCCTGCCGTGAGGAATCGCGCAGTATAGGAGAGAGCGCTCCGCCCGCACGATGCGTGGGATTCGCGTTCGCGGGATCGGCTTCCGCCGCCGAAGGCGGACATTCCGCGAGGCAGGGTGCCGAGTTCGGTCGGAACTCCCGATCAGTCGGGGATGATGAGCCCGCTCTTCGTCTGGCCGCCGGGCTTCGGCGAGCCCGCTTCGGGCGAAGATGCGGCGCCTTGGGCCCCGATGGAGCCCCCGATGGAGCCCCCGATGGAGCCAACGGGACCCGCGCCGAACGAACCTTCGCGCGCCATCTGCGCCGCCACCATCTGGGCGATCTGCACGAAACGGGCGCGGAGGTGCTGGATGATCTCCTTCAGCTCCGCAGCCTCGTCGTCGGTGAGGTTGCCCTTGGTCTTCTCCTCGATGACGCCAAGCAGGTCGATCGCAAACTGCGCGCCCGCGAGGTCGATGACGACGCGGCCCGTCTGCGGGTCGCCGTACGCGCCGAGGCCCATCATGGCCTGGCTTCCGAGCGTGGCGACAAGCGCGCGGAAATCGGCGGGCGGCAGTTCGCCTTCCGCAGCGCCCCCCGCGGGCGCGCGCGACGCCTCGCGCTCGGCGAGCCTCTCCTTCTCCGCCTGAGCCTGCGCCTTCCAGTCGGAGTCGATGTGCAGCCGTGGTCCTTCGTCGCTCATGGGGCCGAGCATAGCGGCCACGGGACGGCGCGGGTGAGGGTCGGTACGATTCCGCCATGCGAATCGGCGCCTGGACCTCCTCTCTCGTGCTGGTCGCGCTCGGCGGCTGCACGGGCTCGCCGCACGCTCAGGAAGAACGCGACCTCTCGCTTCGCGACTTCGCGGCGCCCGATGCGGCGCTCGTGCAGGCGGCGGAGCGACGCACGGCTGCCGCCGCGGGCGAAGTTCGCGACGCGGGGCTTTCGGTGGAGCCTGCCGACGCGGTCGACGGCACCCGTGCCGCGGCGACCACCGCGGCGCCTGCCGCGGAAGCGCGCGCCGGGAACGGCCCGCGCACGGGCGAGGCGTGGCCCGTCGAGGGACTGGTCGGCCAGATCAACGGCAGGCCGATCTTCGCAGATGCGTTCTTCTCGCCCATCGACGACGAACTTCGGCAGTCGGTCGCGATGCGCGACCGCACCGAAGGCCGACGCGTGTTCGTGGACACCGTGCGGCGCGAGTTCGCGCGCACGGTCGAGAGCGAGCTGGTCGTCGCGGAGGCCGAGTCGCAGCTGACCCCCGAGCAGCAGCAGGGGCTCTTCGCCTGGATCAAGAGCCAGCAGGAGTCGACGATCGCAGAGCGCGGCGGAAGCCGCGCGGCCGCCGAGGCGAGCATCGAGGCCGAGAGCACGCTCTCGCTCGACGAATTCATGCAGCAGCGCCGCGACATCGCGTTGGCGCGCAGGCTGCTGAGCGAGCGGGTCGAGCCGCGTGCGATCGTGTCGTGGCGCGATGTCATGCAGGAGTACGAGCGCCGCCGCGCCGAGTTCAACCCGCAGGCGACCGTGCGCATCGGGCGCATCCGCCTGAGCGCGACCGAGGATGCCGAACGCATCGCGATGGTGCGGCAGAAGGTGGCCGAGGGACGGTCGTTCGCCGAGATCGCCACGGAGCTCAAGCTTCCCGAGGGTGGCTTCTGGAACCAGTTCGAGCTGCCGCCCGAGGGAATCCGCGGGCTCAAGGAACTCTCCGACGCCGTGAAGGACAGGCTTGCCGAACTCCCCGTGGGCAAGGTGAGCGAGCCGATCGAGCAGCGCGGCTTCACGATGTGGCTTGCGGTGATCGATGTGGTGCGACCCGAGGCGAAGTCGATCTACGACCGCGAGGTGCAGCTGCGCCTGCGCGACGAACTGAAGGGTCGCCGCGAGATCATCGAGCGCGAGCGCTACATCGCGACCCTGCGGAGCCGCTGGGTCACCGACGATATCGGTGCGATGGAGCGTCGGTTGGTCGAGATCGCGCTTGAGCGCTACTGGCGCTGAGCGGCGAGTTCTGTCTGACGGATCCCCGGCCGTCGATCTGCGCGGCATCCCGGCCGGCGGCGTTGGCTTCAACTCGCTGTATCACTGCGGATACAGCTTCGTCTCGCCTCCTTGCCAGCCACGCGCCGCGCGGATCTTTGGGCTTCGGTGATCCGTCAGACAGAACCTAGGGCGGCCGACCGTCGCGTGCACCCTGGAGTGGGTCCCGCATCGCACGCAGGCTGTCCGAGCGCCCGGCGCCGCGTTCGATCCTCCGTTCGAACACGCCGACGACCGATTCTTCGACCGTGCATGACCGACCCTCTCCGCGCACCGAGACGAGATCCACACGGATGTGGTCGGCGTGTTCGAGGGCGCGACGCAGCGCGGCGTTGCCGCGCTCGGGCAGGCGGGTGGGGGTGCTGAGCTCGCACGCGATGCGCCACAGCACCGCGCGCTTGCGGCGGTCGACCCGTCCAAGCGCGCTCCACGGCCCCGAGGCGCGCTTCACCTCGACGACGACGACCTCGCGCCCGTCGGCGGTCGCGGCGATGAGGTCCGCTTCGTCCCGCGGGTCGCGCCCGCCGCGCCAGTTACGAGCGACGATGCGATGGCCCATGGCCCTCAGATAGCGCTCGGCGCATCGCTCTCCTGCGTCGCGCGCGCGGAGGCGGCTGCGCAGCGTGCGCCATGCGAACGCCATGGCGCATGCGAGCCCCTCGACCCGCATATGGCCAAGGAAGTTGCGCATTTGCCGCATTGCCGTGCCCAGCCTGCGGGATGGGGCACGCATGGCGTGGCTCGGTTTCGCGGCAGCGGTCGCCGGTCCGCCGCTCGCCGCAAGTGTGTCGTTCATGTTCGCCTGCAAGGTTCCCCCGATTCCCAGATCGCGTTGGGGCGCATCATGGGCGTCACGGGCGCGGGCACGCCGAGTTCGCACCTTTCTTCTCGCCAAAAAGAAAACCGCCCCGCATGCGCGGGGCGGAGGATCTTCGGACGCCGCGCCGCTCAGAGCGGCGGCGTGATCGTGAGGTTCGACTTGCACACCCACTTGTCGCCGAGCTTCACGCCCACGATCGTGCGGCCGACCATCGGCGCAAAGATCGCGTAGAGCTGGTCGGTGCCCGCGCTCGAGAGGTTCGGGAAGGTGTCGATGCTGTAGTACTGGCCGCCGCGCTGGAGGCGGATGGTCACCTTGCGGTCGCCGCTCGCCGCGGCGTGGATGTAGCCGATGGGCTTGTACGCGCGGCCGAGTTCGTCGATGAGCGCGAGCTCCGCGTTCGCACCCGCCTCCTCGCGGACCTTGCTGCGGTCGTTCCAGAGGTCGATCGAGCTCTTGTTGCCGCGCGCGATGTTGAGGCGCACGATGCGGGTGTCGCGAGGCGCCCAGATGCCGCGCACGACCACGGCCTTGTTGCCGCGGAAGCCGCCCTGCTCGTACTCGCCGAGGCCCTCGAAGAGGTAGTTCTCGTCCTTGACCTCCATCGCGCCGAGGTTGTTGAGGTCGGCGTTCGCGGGAAGGATCGAATCGTTGACGGCGAGGTCCTCCTTGGCGACCGCGAGGACGCCCGCGGGCACCGA
>JAJTGK010000042.1 GCA_021297815.1 Planctomycetaceae bacterium | reverse complement strand
CTGCGCACGGTGGGCGCGATGATTCGCGATGGGATGCCGACGCGCGTGTACTACGCGTCGATGGGCGGCTTCGACACGCACGGCGGGCAGCTCGGCACGCACGCGAACCTCATGCGCGCGCTCGGCGAGTCGATGCTCGCGTTCCAGAAGGACATGAAGGCGCAAGGGAACGATGCGCGCGTGCTCACGATGGTGTTCAGCGAGTTCGGGCGCCGCGTGAAGCAGAACGCCTCGGGCGGCACCGACCACGGCACCGCCGCGCCCGTGTTCCTCATCGGACCGAAGGTGCGGCCAGGGGTGTACGGCGGCCATCCGTCGCTCGTCGACCTCGACCAGGGCGACCTGAAGTACGGGGTCGACTTCCGCTCGGTGTACGCGGCGCTGCTCGAGGACTGGATGAAGGCGCCGTCGGAGAAGATCCTGCGGGGCGCGTTCGCCAAGGCGCCGCTGGTGCTGCCCTCGTAGGCGGCGCGGGATATGCTCACGCCATGCGTACGCCCGCCCTCGCCGTGACGACCGCCCTGCTGCTTCCGATGGCCGCCGTTTCGTGCGGCGAGCGCGCGGTTGCGCCGACGCCTTCCGCGGCGGTCGAGCCCGTGAAGCTCTCCGAGCCTGTTCCGATGCACTTCACCGTGAAGGGCATGCATTGCGACGGCTGCGAAGGCGCGATCTGCGGCAAGGTCGAGAAGATCGAGGGCGTGACCAGCGTGAAGGCGAGCCATGCGGCGGAGTCGGTGGATGTCGTCGCGCCGCCCGAGCAGCGCAAGGCGATCGAGGCCGCGATCACGCGGCTTGGGTACAAGCTCGAGGGTTGATCGCGGAAGGCGCGGGGCCTGATCGGCTCAGCCGCCGAGCGCCGCGCGCACCGAGGCGACGACCTCGCCGAGCGGAGCCTTCTGCTTCGCGCCCGAAGCGTGGATGTGGCCGCCGCCGCCGAAACGCGCCGCAAGCTGGTTGGTGTCGATGAAATCGCCGTTCGCATCGGCGGGCTTCGAGCGGAAGCTGAGCTTCACGATGCCTGCCGCAGCGTCTTCGACGACGAGCGACGACACGCGCACGGCGGCGATCTCCATCGGAATGTTGACGATGCCCGCGGTCTCCTCGAGCAAGGCGCCCGTCTCGTCGAAATCCTCGGCGCGCAGCGTCATGAGCGCCGCGCGGCCGCCTGCGACCATCTGCAGGCTCGAGAGCGCGCGCGCCTGCAGCTCGACGCGCTCGGCGCGGCTCGACTGCTCGAACTGCTGGTACATCATGTCCTTGTCGACGCCCGCCTCGAGGAGGCGCGCGGCCAGCGCGAACTCGGGCGCGCGCGCGTTCGGAAAGCGGAACCAGCCCGTGTCGGTGGCCAGGCCCATGTAGAGGCTTTCGGCGATCGAGTAACGGCCTTCGGCGTCGGCGCCTGCGCGAAGGTCGACGCCCATCGCGTCGACGAGTCGCACGATGAGCGCGGTGCAGGAGCCGCACGCGACCTCGATCACGCGGCGCTGCGCGACCTCGTCGCCGCGGGCGTGGTGGTCGAGGCCGATCACGCGGCCCGACATGGCGCGCAGCCAGGGCGCGAAGACCTCGAGCTGCGTCCAGGCGCCCGTGTCGACGACCACCGCGAGGTCGAACGAACCCTCGGGCAGGCGCGGCGCGCGCGGGTCGACATGGGTGACCTTGCTCGGACCCTCGAAGAGGCGGAGGTTGCCCTCGCACGGGTCGACGACCCAGCCTTCGGCGTCGACGCCGCAGGCGACGCACGCGCGCACGACCGCGAGCACCGAGCCCATGGCGTCGCCGTCGGGCTTCTGGTGGGTGGTCACGAGCACGCGGCGGGCCGACTTCAGCTCGGCGGCGAGCGACTCGCTGGTGGCGTTGGTCTGGTACGGCACGGGGCGAATGGTAACGGGTGCGGTGGCGGGGTCGGGGCGGTGCGATGTGCGTGGCGCGAGGCGAGGCATTGGACCGCGCTGCGCGCGCGCCCTCGCGAGATTGGAAAACGGGGCGACCCAGTGGCTTCGCACTGGGCACCCGTCGGCCTTTGGCCGACGGCGGCCTTCGCGATTGGATTGCGATGTGCGGCGACGAAGCGTTCGGGTGCCCGCAGGCTTCGCCTGCGGAACCACGGGCGCTCGGAGTCGATCGAAGGTGCGCGCAACCCGTTCCGCACCCTGAAGGGTGCGGGCACCCAGGGTTGGGGCCGCCTTCGGCCATGCACGCATGCGCCCATTCCGTTGCGGAGGATCGATGCCGCGCCACGCAGGACGCCGCCGCGCCACGCGCGGCGGGTGCCCAGTGCGAAGCCACTGGGTCGCAAGATCTCCCAATCTCGGCTCGATGCGGCGGGCGAAGCCCGACGGTCCCCTACTTCGCCATCACGCGAAGCACCGCCGCGCGGTCGCCCTCCATCGCGCGCAACAGTTCCTCGAGCGACCCGAACCGCTCCATGCCTCGCACCCGCGCGTGGAACCTCAGCCGAATCGCCCATCCGTACCAATCGAGCGAAAGCGCCATCGCGCGCCCATCGCGCTCGAGCAGCGTCGCTTCGCAGGTGCGCGCGTGCTCCCCGAATGTCGGCTTGGTACCCACGCTGATCGCCGCGATCGCCACGCGTCCATCCGGCAGCGTCGCCTCGCCCGCATACACGCCGTCCGCGGGCAGCAGCCTTGCGCGCGCCTCGAGGTTCGCGGTCGGCCACCCGATCGTCCGCCCGCGCTGGTCGCCGCGCGCCGTGTTGCAACGCAGTTCGTACGGGCGCCCCAGCACGCTCGCCGCGTCCTCGACGCGCCCCGCCTCGAGCATCGCACGCACGGTCGAGCTCCGCGCCTCGATATTGCCGCCGTCCTTCGTCGCCACGCAGAACGCACCCGCCTCGACGACCGCGAACCCCTCGCGCGCACCGATCTCACGCAAGGTCGCCACCGACCCCGCGCGGCCCTTCCCGAACCGAAAGTCAGGCCCCTCGACCAGCACCTCGAACGGCACCTTCGCCCGCAGCCACCGCACGAACTCCTCGGGCGACCGTCCGAGAAGCGCCGCATCGGGCGTGAGCTCCACCACCTCGTCCGCCGACCCCTCGAGCAGCAGTTCCCGCCGCTCGGCGGCATTCGTCAGCCGCGCGGGCGCCTTCTCGGGGGACAGCACCGCCGCAGGAAGCGGCTCGAAGGTCACCGCGATCACCCGTCCGCCGCGCGCCGCCGTGCGTGCGAGCGCGAAGAGGTGGCGATGCCCTCGGTGAACGCCGTCGAAATTGCCGATGACCGCTGCCTGCATGCCCGGGCCCGCCACGCGGGTCAGGGTCAGGCTTGGCTATCCTGCACCCCTTCCGCTCGACTTGGAACATAGCAGATGACCACCGCGCCCTCCCCTGCGTCCGCCGTATCAGCCCCCGACGCCACCGGCATCGTGAACGACCTCGCGAGTTCGTTCCGCGCGACCGCCGAGACGGTCGTGCCGTGGTTCGTCTCGCAGATGCCGCCGATGTACTTCCAGGACACCGACAAGGCGAACCAGCTCGCGCACCTGCGGGCGATCATCGCCGCGAAGGCGTCGGGCCGCCCGATCGACCTCACGCTGAAGAGCGAGGACGGCCGCCAGCTCACCCTGATCAAGGGCGCGAACTACCCGGGCATCCTCGCCGAGCTCGTGTCGCAGCTGCCGCTCGACCGCTCGCTGCGCGCCGCGAAGATCCACTCGAGCTTCGACGGATCGCTGGTGCTCGACACCTTCGTGTTCGGCGAGCCCGAGCCCTTCGACAGCCGCGACCCGCGGCAGTCGGCGAAGCTCACCGAGACGATCCGCTACGCGAAGGACCACAAGCTCGACTGGACGCCAGACCAGATCTCGTCGTACTTCGCGGGCTGCTCGGCCGAGTATGTGCTCACCTGCACGCCGCTGCGCATCGCGGCGCACTGGAAGCTCTTCAGCCGCGTGAGCGGCACCGACGGCACCGCGGTCGAGCTCGAGAGCGAGTCGCATCCGACCATGAGCCGCATCATGGTGGTCGTCGAGAACGCGCGAACGCGCACCATGCTCGAGCGCTGCGCGCGCATCCTCGCGCGCCACTCCGTGTCGATCCACCGCGCGTACCTCGACATCGTGCGCGACGGCAAGGGCGGTTCGGTGACCTTCGTCGGCTTCGTGGTGCAGGCCGCCGACGGCCGCGCGCTCGCGTCGGGCGGCGACCTCTGGAACGGCGTCGCCCGCGAGATGCGCCGCATCAAGTGGGTCGACGAGCAGGCGCTCGAGCTCGTCTCGCGCCACCCGGGCCTCTCGATCGACCGCGCCGAGGCGCTCGTCGCGCTCTGCAACCTGTCGCACCAGGTGCTTTCGCCGCAGAACCGCTTCCTGTGGACGCGCGAGCGCATCCACGCGTTCGCCGAGGAGTCGGTGGCGGTCGCGACCGAGATCGTCGACCTGCTCATCGCGCGGTTCGAGCCGTCGGCGCCCATGAGCGACACGGACTTCGCCGCCACCCGCGCGAAGATCGAGGCCGCCATCGCGCGCCAGCCGAGCGAGATGCACCGCGCGGTGCTCACGAAGATGCTCGACGCCGTCGGCGCGACGCTGCGCACGAACTACTTCCTGCCCGAGCGCTTCGCGCTCTGCCTGCGCATCGACCCCGCGTTCCTGGCGAACGCCGACCGCCCCGAGCGCCCCTACGCGACCTTCTTCGTGCACGGCCGCGACTTCGACGGCTTCCACAACCGCTTCCAGGACATCGCGCGCGGCGGACTGCGCGTGATCCGCACCTCGAACCACGCGCAGCACACGCGCGAGAGCGAGCGCCTCTTCGACGAGGTCTACGGCCTCTCGTGGGCGCAGCAGCTGAAGAACAAGGACATTCCCGAGGGCGGCGCGAAGGCGGCGATCCTGCTCGAGCCTGGTGCGACGGTCGACCGCTGCGTGAAGGCGTTCGTCGACTCGGTGCTCGACCTCATCGTGCAGGTCCCCGAGGTGAAGAAGCTCGTCGTCGACCGCTTCGGCAAGGACGAGCTCATCTATCTCGGCCCCGATGAGAACATCACCCCCGCCCACATCGAGTGGATCGTCGCGCGCGCCTGGCGCCGCGGCTACTCGATGCCGACCGCGTTCATGAGCTCGAAGCCCGGCGCGGGCATCAACCACAAGGTCTACGGCGTCACGAGCGAAGGCGTGAATGTCTTCCTCGATGTGGCGCTGCGCTCGCGCGGCATCGATCCGCGCAAGCAGCGCTTCACGGTGAAGATCACGGGCGGCCCCGACGGCGATGTCGCGGGCAACATGATGCGGATCCTGAACCGCGACTACGGCAAGAACGCCGTGATCGTGGGCGTGGGCGACGGCTCGGGCTGCGGCGAGGACCCCGAGGGCCTCGACCATGCGGAGCTCCTGCGCCTCTTCCAGGAAGGGCTTCCGATCGCGAGCTTCGACCGCTCGAAGCTGTCGGCGAAGGGCCGCATCGTCTCGGTCGACGAGCCCGAGGGCGCGCAGCTGCGCAACACGATGCACAACCGCCTCGTGACCGACGCGTTCGTGCCTGGCGGCGGCCGCCCCGCGACGATCCACGAGGGCAACTGGCAGGACTTCCTCACCGCCGACGGCAAGCCGAGCGCGATGGTGGTGTCGGAGGGCGCGAACCTGTTCCTCACGCCCGGCGCGCGCGAGGAGCTGTCGAAGCGCGGCGCGACGATCATCAAGGATTCGTCGGCGAACAAGTGCGGCGTGATCTGCTCGAGCTACGAGATCAGCGCGTGCATGGTGCTCTCCGACGCGGAGTTCCTCTCGATCAAGGACACCTATGTGTCGCAGGTCCTCGATCGGCTGCGCGAGCTCGCGCGCGTCGAGGCGGAGTTCCTCATGCGCGCGGCGAAGACCCACCCGGGCATGTCGCTGCCGAAGATCTCGGTCGAGCTCTCGAAGGTCATCAACACAAGCGCGGCGGCGATCGCGGCGGGCGTGCCGTCGTGGCCCGCCGAGGACCGCGAGCTTGCGAAGCAGATGATCCGCGACCACCTGCCCAAGGTGCTCTTCGACTTCGCGGGCGACCGCGTGTGGAAGAGCCTGCCGCCGTCGTACCAGACCTGGATCATCGCGAACCGCCTTGCAAGCGGCATCGCGTACCGCGAAGGCATGGACTTCTTCGACGGCTGCGCCCCCGCCGAGACCGCCGACCTCGCGCGGCGCTACATGAAGAGCGACCTCGCGAACCGCGAGATCGTGTCCCGCGTGCGCGCCTCGACCCTGGCGGACAAGGACCACATCGCCGAGCTCCTCGAGCGCGGCGGAGCCCGCGCGGGAATCTGACGCGCGCGGCGCACGACCTCGAAACAAGAGCGGGCCCGCCGATCGGCGGGCCCGCTTCATTTCTTACTCAGGTCGCAGCGCGCATCACACCTGCGCTCAGCACCACCACGCCTTGCCCGCGCCCTCGACGATGATCGCCTCGGACAGGAACGCGGCCGCGCGCTCGAGGCCTTCCTCGACCGACATCAGCGCGTCCTCGTGCTCGATCGAGAGCACATGGTCGTAGCCCTGGCGGCGCAGCATCGAGATGAACGGCTTCCAGAACTCGTGCCCGTGGCCGTAGCCGCAGGTGCGGAAGTTCCACGAGCGTCGGTTGAGGTCGGTGTACGGCCGCGCATCGTTGTAGCCGTTGATGCGGCCCTGGTGGAGGTGCAGCTCGGTGTCCTTCGCGTGGCAGTAGAAGAGGAGCCCCGCCTCGCCGAGGACGCGCGCGCTCTCGATCGGGTCGATGCCCTGCCAGAAGAAGTGCGACGGGTCGAGGTTCGCGCCGAGGATGGGCTTCCCCTTCAGGCCCGAGGCCTTCATCGACGCCTCGCTGAGGCGGATGAGCGTGTCGGGGTTGTAGACGCAGAAGCCAGGGTGCGCCTCCCACGCGACCTTCACGCCGTGCTGCGCGCACAGGCGCGCCTGCGTCGACCAGTACGGCACGAGCACCTGCCGCCACTGGTAGTCGAGGATCGCGAGGTAGTCGGGCGGCCACGCGCAGGTGACCCAGTTGGGCATGCGGTCGGTCTTCGAGCCGCCCGGGCAACCCGAGAAGGTGATCACGATGTCGGTGCCGAGGAGCGGCGCGAGCTTGACCGCGTTGACGAAGTCGCGGTGGTCGGCGGTCGCCTGCTTCTTGTCGGGGTGGACAGGGTTTCCGTGGACGGCGAGACCCGACAGCGCGAGTCCGTGGTCCTTCAGGATGCCCTTGATGCGGTCCTGTTCCTTCTTGGAGGCGAGCACCTTCGCGGGGTCGAAGAACGGCTTGCCCGGGTAGGCGCCGACGGGGAGTTCGATCGCGTCGAGCCTGATCTCCGCGCAGTACGCGGCCACATCCTCGAGCTTGCGGCCTGCGAAGAGCGCCGCCATCACGCCAAGCTTCATGTCTGCCTCCGTTGGAATCGCGGTGATTCTGGCCCCGCGGGTCCGCGAAGCCGCGCGGAGGCTACCAACGATCGCGCGGGTTCGCCGCCTCCCGCAGGCCTGCGTGGCCGTACCATGCGCCTCCCATGCTTCTCGCGACCGTCGCGACCATCCTCTCGGTGCACCTCCTTCTTGGAGAACCGCCCGCGCCTGCGACCGAGCCTGCGCCCAGCGCGCCTCCCGCGCAGCCCGCGTCGCCCCCGCCCGCGGTGGAGCCCGCTCCGCCCGCGCCTGCCGACGAACCCACGAAGGATCCAGCGACGCCACCCGCGCAGGAACCTGCGGCGGAACCTGCCGACGCGCCCGCGCAGGACGCGGGTGAGGCGCCTGCAGCCGCAACGCCCGCCGCACCACCCACGCTGCAGCCCGAGAAGCCCACGCGCGCCTATGTGG
Organism: Planctomycetaceae bacterium; assembly: GCA_021297815.1. GTDB lineage: Bacteria > Planctomycetota > Phycisphaerae > Phycisphaerales > SM1A02 > QWPT01. The sequence goes on along the minus strand of JAJTGK010000042.1, from coordinate 9,833 downwards.
TCGTCGACCGCATCTCGACCGCCGCGGGCACCATCGAGAGCGAGGACACCGAGGTCATCGTGCTGCGCGACGCGAAGGGCAAGCTGCGCAGCTTCAGCAAGAACCGCGTGCTCTCGGTCACGCATCTCGTCGACGGCCCCGCTGGCCGCCGCGTGCGCGTCACCTTCAACGACGGCCGCAACCTCGTCGCGAACCTGATCGACGACGGCTTCGAGAGCGTCGCGCTCGACATCGGCGGCGTGCGGACCTCGTACGACCGCGCGGCGGTGTCGCTCGTCGAGCCGTTCCCGACCGACCGCGAGCTCTACGACCGATTCCGCACCACGCTCGACCCCGACCAGTACGAGGCGCGCTACACGCTCGCCGTGTGGCTGCACAGCCGCAAGATGTACGACGAGGCGAAGAGCGAGCTCGAGGGCCTCCTCGAGGCGACCAACCACTACGAGGCGAAGCGCCTGCTGGCCGAGGTGAAGGCGCAGCTCGACCTCTTGAAGCCGCGCGAGCGCCCTGCCGACGCGGAATCCTCGCGCGGGAGCGACGATTCCTCGCGCCCCGACCCCGTGCGCGGGCGCATCCTCACGCCCGCCGAAGTCAACCTGATCAAGGTCTACGAGCTCGACCTCGACAACCCGCCGCGGATGAAGATCTCCGACGAGCTCATCCGCTCGATGTTCGAGAAGTACGCCGACAGCGAGCTCATCCCCGCGAAGGCCGCCGAGCGCAACGCGTTCTTCTCGAAGGACCCCGCCGACATCGTGCGCATCCTGTTCGCGCTGAAGGCGCGCGAGCTCTATGGCGACATCGATGTGCTCGGCGAGCCCGAGCAGCTGAACCTCTTCCGCACGCGCGTCCACAACACCTGGCTGATCGGCAACTGCGCGACCAGCAAGTGCCACGGCGGACCCGACGGCGGACGGCTGTACCTCCACAACCGCAACCACAAGAACGACGAGGTTCGCTACACGAACCTGCTCATCGCGCTGCGGACGACGATCAACGGGCAGTCGCTCGTCGACTTCGAGCGGCCGACCGACAGCCTGCTTTACCAGTACGCGCTGCCGCGTACCGAGGCGCGCCGCCAGCACCCCGATGTGCGCGGGTGGGAGCCCGTCTTCACGCCAAGCCGCCGCGGGCTCGCCGAGGACTTCGTGAAGTGGGTCAACTCGATGCACCGCCCGCGCCCCGAGTACCCCGTCGAGTACGCGCCGCCCGCGCTTGATTCGCCCGACAGGCCCGATGCGCAGGGCCCCGACCGCTGAGCGCACGGGGCGCCCCGCTGCCGTCGCTCCCGCGCGGGCCTGCGCCCGCCGAGCAGGCGTGATTCCGTTAGACTGAACCCTCCGAACCGGGCGCCCTTCGTGGGCTCGGTGCGGCTGTCCGTTCAACGCAGGAAACCGACCATGGCGAACCGCCTGATGACCGTTGCCTCCCCGCTCCGCCCCTGCCTCGCCGCTGCGGGCATCGCGTTCGTGCTGCTTGCCGCAGGCTGCGGCGACCCGGCGCTCGAGAAGCAGGCCGCGTTCGAGAAGAGCTACAAGGAGGTCGCGGCCAAGTACACCGCGATCCTCGGCACGAACCCCGACCTCGCGAGTTTCGCGCCGAGCGACGAGTCGATGGCGGCGCTGACCGCGCTCGCCTCGCAGGTGCGCGGGCTGTCGGGCGGCACGAGCGCGCAGCAGCAGGCGGCGCAGTCGCTCGCGGCGAGCATCCACCGCACGGCGGGCATGGTCGCGATGTCGAAGGCGACCTCGCTCGAGGCGCAGCAGGCGGTCGCGCGCGACATGGTGCTTGCGGCGTCGATCCTTGCCGATGATCTCGAGGCGATCGCGGCGGCCAGCTCGGGCGCGGTGGGCGCCGCGCGTGGCGAGGCGCAGCAGGTTCGCGACGATGCGAGCGCCGAGGGCCGTTCGGCCGAAAGCGACGCGGGCGCCCTTGCGGGCCCTGCACGCACGCAGTCAAAGCGGATCTCCGATGGGACCGCGCGGCTCGGACAGCTTGCCCAGGAGGCCGCGGTGCTCGTGCGCAAGGCGCGCGAGTCGGCGCCGTCGGCGGGTCTCGCGTTCGTCGAGGAGGCCGCCAAGATCCGCACCGAGGCGCGCACCGTCCAGATGGAGGTCGCGACTGCCGAGACCGCGTCGATCGAGACATCGACCGAACTTGCCGTGGCGAACGCCGTGCTTGAGGGCGCCAAGAGCGTCGAGTCGGCCGCCGACGCGGCGCTCAAGTTCCTGAGCGACTTCGAGTCGGGCGTTTCGCAGGAGAGCGGCCGCTCCAAGGCCCTCGCGAGCGAGCTGCGCTCGAAGGCCGAGGCCATGTTGCGCACGCTCGGCGAGCAGCGCAGCGGCGCGATCAAGGCCGCCTACGACGCGGCGGTCGAGAACTTCTCGGCGGCCCAGCAGGGCGGCTCGGGCGGCAGCGATGCGCAGGCGCTTGCGAACGCGATCACGGTCGACGAGATCCGCATGGCCCGCGCGCAGGTCGAGGCGATCGGCGCGCAGGCGCGCCTGCTTGCCTCGGTCGCCGCGAAGTCGGAGGCGCTCGGCGAGGTGAAGACCGCTGCTGAGGCCGCCATCGCCACGCTGAAGGAGAAGGCGACCGCGGCGTCGGACGCCCTCGCGGCCGCGGGCGAGGACCCCGCGATGGCCGAGTTCAAGAAGTTCGTCGACGGCGCCAAGAAGGACGCCGACGCGATGACGGTCGACAGCCTGGTGAACCCGCCGAAGCCCGTCGAGACGAAGGCCTCGCGGCCTGCGCCGAGCCGCACAGGCCGCACCTCGGGTGGCGGCGCGAGCGAGGCTGACCTCGATGCGCTTGTCGCGCGGCTTAACGCGGCGGGAACCCCGATGGCAGCCGCGAACCTGGCTGCGGAAGCCATGGACGACTCGTCGCCCGCGGGCAAGAGCCTCAAGGAACTCATGGGCTTGGCGTCGAGCATGTTCACGCCGATCACCGACGCGATCGAGGAGAAGCTCGGCGCGGAGACGGCAGCGTCGTTCACCGAGGCGATGGCCTCGGCGGGTGGAGGCATGGGTGGAGGCATGGGCGGCAACATGGGCCGCAACATGTCGCTCGGCAAGCTCACCAAGAAGTCGTTCGACGGCGACCGCGCGGTGTTCACCTCCGACGACGGGACCGAGATCGTGTTCATCGTCCGCTCGGGTTCGTGGAAGATCGACATGACCACGGCGATGCCTGCCGAGCAACTCGAGCAGATGCAGCAGATGGTTCCCATGCTGTCGATGATGCTCGCCCCTGTGAAGCAGGCTGCTGAGAAGGTCGCAACGCGCATTCGCTCGGGTGAACTCACGACGGTCGAGGAGATCGTGGCCGCGCTTTCTGAGGCGGGGCCCGGCCGCGGCCCAGGCCGTGGGCCCGGCGGCTGATCGACTTGATGCACGAATCCCACAAGCCCCACAAGGGCGGCCCGCGCGGCCGCCCTTGTGCTTTTTGCGTACGCTGACCGCATGGGCTCATTGCTGCCGGACCATGCCCCTCACACGCCACCGAGGACTCCGCCTGGCCGCACGGCGAACCCTGGCTGGAAGGTGGTCGGGCGCGCGAAGGGCGTGATGATGATGGCGACGCTGCTCATCATGATTGTCGCCGCGCTCTTCGTGGCGCCGCTCCTCGCGGGCACGCTGCGCGACAACGGCATCAAGCCGTCGGGCGTCGCGGCGCTCTTCCTGTCCGCGCCCTGGCTCGTGCTTCCGCTGTCGATCCCCGCGTTCGCAGCCTGCTGGCCGCTCGTGAAGGGCACGGAACGCCCGATCTGGTGGATGACCATCTCGACGCTGCTCGCGCTGATCCCGCTCGCGTTCTTCCTCGTCGGCGGCGTCGGAGCGATCGCCGAGCTCTACAGCGCGGCCCTCAACTTCTAGCATGAGCCCCGCCGCCGACCGCCGTCACGCACTGCGCGAGGCCGTCGAGGCCGAGGCGCACGCGCTCGGCTTCGCGCTCGTCGGCGTGGCCCGCGCCACCGAGACCGCTCGGCGCGCCGAGCTCGAGCGCTGGCTCGCCGAAGGGAAGCACGGCGAGATGTCGTGGCTTGCGGAGCGCGCGGCCGAGATGTGCGATGTGCGCACGCTGCTTCAGGGCGCGCGCAGCGTGATCTGTGTCGCCGACCGATACCACGACGGCCGCCCCGACCGCGTGCCCGCAGGCACGCCGCGCGGGCGCATCGCGCGCTACGCGCGCGGCAAGGACTACCACCTCGTCGTGCGCGACCGAATGCGACGCCTGGCGCGCTTCGTGCGCGAGCAGGCGCCCGGCTGCGACACGCGCCTCGCGCACGACATCCACCCCGTCCTCGAGCGCGAGCAGGCGGCGCGCGCGCTGCTTGGCGCCATCGGCAAGCACACGCTTCTCATCCGCCCAGCGCTCGGAAGCTACTTCCTGCTCGGCGAAATCGTGACCGACGCCGACATCGCGCCGAGCGACGAGGCACCGCGCGCAGGAAGGCGGTCGGTCTCGGACGATGTCTGCGGCAGCTGCACCCGATGCATCGACGCGTGCCCGACGCGCGCGATCACGCCGTGGTCGGTCGACGCGACGCGCTGCATCTCGTACCTCACGATCGAGCACCGCGGCGAGATTCCCGCGGAGTTCTTCGGCTCGACAGGCGACTGGTGGTTCGGCTGCGACATCTGCCAGGAGGTCTGTCCGCACAGCCAGCAGACCCGCGCCTCGCGACGCACGGGAGCGCACGACGCGTACGGGGCACGCCTCGACTCGGTCGACCTTCTCGAGGTGCTCGGCTGGACCGAGGAAGACCGCGCGCGGCTCGTCGTCTCGAGCGCGCTCAAGCGGGCGACGCTCGCGATGATGAAGCGCAACGCGCTGCTTGCGTTGGCTTCGGTGGCGCGCGCGAACGCCGCACTTGCGATGCAGGCGACGGCGCGCGCTGCGGAAATCGAGGGAAACACGGAAGAGGACGAAGTGGTCCGCGCCGCGGCGCGGCAGTTGCAGCTCACGCTCGAGAGCTCGCGATAGCCCGCCCCGCGACACCCCACACACGGTGCCTGGCACGTGCCGTGCAGTGCCAGGCACTGCCTGGCACGTGCCAGGCACCACGCTTCCGCATCACCCTCGGCGGTTCCGTCGCGCACGAAGCCGCAGCAATCGGCCGAGATTCCATCGTTGCGGGCCTTCCACACCTCGCTTCCATGCTGGCGCAGTCCGTGCATGGCATGTGCCAGGCAGTGCCAGGCACTGCACGGCACGTGCCAGGCACCCTTCGGATCAGGGCCCGCCCGGCCCCTGCTCGATCACCTCGGGTAGCCACGGGAACGCCTCGCGTGCGGTGCGCACCGCGTCGTCCGCATCGAATCGCATCCAGCGGTTCGCCGCGTTCCACTCCCTGACCGCCTCGCCGATCTCCTCAATCGAACTCACGCCGCCGTGCATTCCCTCACGCGAACGCCTGCCAGAGTCAGAGAGCCACGCCGAGTACGAAGAGTTGTCGAACCACAGTTCAACGCCATTCTCCGCGCTGAACACCGCGACCAGCTTCGTCCTCACCCACGCGTTGAACGAGCTCCCCGGCCCGCCCATCGTCACGCGGTCGCGCCGCTTGCCGAGCACCACGCTCTGCGTGATCCTGCGCGGGTAGCCAGGCCCACCCGTTCCCTCGGGTCCCACGCGCCGCATCCACGCGATGAAGGTCGTCGGCTTCACCTGCTCGGCCTCGCAGGCGTCGGCGAGCGATGCACCTGTGCGCAGCCTCGCGCGGATCGCGAGAATCAGTTCTGTCCGTCGCTCGGGCGTGTAGCGCATCGGATTCCTTTGGCTCGAGGGTCCATCGGCGGGCCTTCATGCTCCTCGACGGCCGAAGCTCATGCAAGCCCACGCGCGAGGCGTACAAGCGATCCAACAGGCAGATCGGAGCACGCTGCCGCACCTCCCACGCATGCCGCGGCCGCGGAGTAGCCCGAGCGTGCGGCGCCCTCCATCGTGCTCGGCCAGCCTGTGTCGGTCCATTCGCCCGCGAGGAAAAGGTTCGCGACGCCGCCGCCAAGGTCACCCGCCTCAGGCGCAGCACGGGGTCGGATCGCGTCGATGCCTGGCCGACTTGCAAAGGTCGCGCGCCGCTCGAGCACGGGGCGCGACCACAGGATGTCGGCGCGCGTGAACCCCGGCACGGCCCACGCGATGTCGGCGGCGACGCGCGCCTCGATGTCGTCTTCCGAGAGCCCGATCCAACCGTCGGATGCGCTGACCACCGCCTCGATGCGTTGCACGCAGTCCGCGCCCTCGGGCGCGTCGTGTGCAAACAGCCAGTGCGTGGCCCGCCCCGCGAGCGCGAGGTTCGGCACCTCGAGCACACGCCGCCGCAACGCGAGGTGCACGCCGAGAATCGACGAGAATCCGAAGCGCTCGAGGTTCGCCAGCCGCTTGTCCGCGGCGCGCAGCGTGCCCGAGCAGAGCCGCGAAAGCCTGTCGGGCGGCACCGCCGCGATCACCGCATGCGCAGGCGCCACGCCGTCCTCGCACACCACGCCCGTGATGCGGGTTCCGTCGAAGGCGAGCGCCTTCGCGCTCGTCCGCAGATGCAGCGCCCCGCCCGTACGCGCCACGATCTCGGCGGTCGCGTCGTAGAGCCGCGCCAACGGCACCCGCGACACGCCCACCGCGCCTGCGAAGCGATGCGCGAGCATTCCTTCGTCGAACACCTTCAGCGCATGCGCGGCCTCGCACGCTGCGCTCGGCAGGTTGCACGCCGACACCACGACGGGATCCCAGAACAGCTCGACCACACGCGTAGGTTGCCGCAACTCGGCGAGGAAATCGCCGAACGCGCGCCCCTGCCAGCGCACGCGGCCCTTCGGCCCCATGCGCAGGATCGCAAGGAACGCCCGCGAAATCGCAAGTTTCTCAGCCAACGAGAACAGACGCATCCGAAGGAAACTCGGCGCATAGTGGAGCGGCGCAGGAAGGACGGGCGCGATCGCAAGCCTGTCCATCGCGCCCCCGCCGCGCGCGAACCACAGCGTCTCGTGCCAGTCGATCTCGCCGAGCACCCCGAGGCGGTCGTAGAGATCGAGGATGTTCGTGCAGCAGCCCATCACGACATGCTGGCAGTTGTCGAGCTCGAGTCCGCTGCGCGCGTCGACGAAGCTCGTCGCACGCCCGCCGAGCTTCGTGCGCGTCTCGATGAGTTCGACGCGCCAGCCCGCCTCGGCCGCGCGCACCGCGGCGGCGATGCCAGCCACGCCTCCGCCGACGACGGCGACGATGCGCTCGACGCTCACCCGCGGGCTCCGAGGAAGCCGAGGCGCGCGCGCAGTGCGATCGAGAACTTCTCGAACCCCGAAAGCCGCACGCGCCGCGCGAGCGCCTGTCGCGGATCACGCGCGATCCGCCGCAGGATCCGCCTGTAGATCTCGCTCATCGCGGCAAGCGTCGGCACCGCCGCACGCGACACCAGCCCCTCGAGCGGCGTCGTCTCGGCGAACAGCCGCTCGGCGCGTGCGCACTGGATCTGCATGAATCGCGTGCACCGCGCGTCGTCGCGCCACGCCACAAGATCGTCGATCGAGATCCCGTTCGCGCGAAGTTCGTCCGCAGGCAGGTAGCAGCGCCCGCGACCGTGGTCCTCGCGCAGATCACGCAGGATGTTCACGAGCTGGAACGCGATGCCGCGCGTCGTCGAGAACTCGCGCGCATGCCCGTCATCGGCGCCTTCGCGCGCGCCCCACACATCGAGGCAGACGCGCCCGACGGAACCCGCCACGCGGTCGCAGTAGATGCGAGTCTCCTCCCAGGTCTCATAGACGCACGGATCGAGGTCCATGCGCTGGCCTTGGATCGCGTCGAGGATGTCGTCTGCGTCGATCGCATGCTCCGACACGACATACGCAAGCCCTGCGAGCACCGCGTGCTCGCGCGCGTCGGCGCCTTCGAAGCGCCGCGTCTCGATGGCCCCGTCCCACGGCACATCGCGTGCCAGCACTGCGAGCGTGGACCTTTCGAACCGATCGAGCTCCGCATGCCGCAAGCCCGCCGATCGCGCGGGGTCGTCGGCAAGGTCGTCGAGCACGCGCATCCACGCGTACACCGCGTACAGCGCCAACGCCTCCCGCGCAGGAAGCAGCTTCAGCCCGTAGTAGAAGTTCCGGGCCTCGCGACGCGTGATGCGCGCGCACGCCGCGAGCACCTCGACGCGGTTCACGCCTCACCCCCGCCGGCGGGCGCCCGCGGGAACCTCGCGGCATCGGGATCGGGCTCGGGGTCGATCGACCAGAGCGCAGGCCCCACCTCAAACGCCGACGGCACCGCCGAAGCGAGCGCGGGCCACTTCCCCAGCGCCATCGCGCGCACCACGAGCGACACCTTGCGTGGCGCGCTCAGCCGCGGCCGCGCAAGCACCGTCTCGCAGTTCCACCGCTCGATGTTGCGAAGGACGCTTCGCCCGCCCGCCGCAAACAGCCACACAAGCGGCCGCGCCTCGGGCGACACCGACGCCGTGAGCGGCTCGCCCCGCGCATACAGCTCCCAGGTGCGCGCGACCAGCCGCCGCACGAGCCTGCGCGATTCGCCGAAAAACGCCGCGTCGCACGAACGCCCGAGTTCGATCGTTCGCGCAAGCCGCTCCTCGAACGCCTCGATCTCGTGCATGTCGGCGGGCACATAGATGCGGCCCCGCTCGGTCCAGTCGCGGCGAATGTCCTGCCAGTGGTTCGTGAGCTGCAGCGCGGTGCACACCGCGTCGCTCGCAGCGAGCTGCGCATCGTCGCAGCGTTCGCCGAGCACCCGCAGCACGATGCGCCCGACCGGATTCGCGCTCAGCCTGCAGTAGCCGATCACCTCGTCCCAGGTCGCGTAGCGCGTCTTCGTCTGATCAAGCTCGAACGCCGAGATCAGGTCTGCGAACGGCTCGGCCGAAAGCCCGCAGCGCGCGAAGGTCTCGCGCAGCGCGACGAACACGGGGTGCCTCGCCTCGCCCGCCGCGAGCGCGTCGAGCTCGCGCCGCCACCAGCCGAGCAGCTCGAGCGCGCGTTCCTGGCTTCCCGTCTCGTCGCCGAGGTCGTCGGCCCAGCGGCAGAACGCGTACACCGCCGCGAAGTCGTCCCGCGCCCGCTCGGGCACGAGCGGCGACAGCACCGAGAAGTTCTCACGGTGCGCATCCGCGAGCCGCCTGCAGTACGCACGCGACGCATCGACGCCCCACGCCTCGGCCTGATCGGGGCCAAGCCTCGGAAGATCGTCGCGGATGATGCTGTACGAGCCCATTCAAGCGAGAAAGGTACCGCCCGCGGCCCGCGGAGTGTGCCCTCCGCGCCTATCATTTCGCCCTCGATGAAGATCCTTCTCGCCAACCCCCGCGGCTTCTGCGCAGGCGTCTACATGGCGATCGATGTCGTCGACCAGCTGCTTGACATCTGCGGCGACGAGAAGGTCTTCGTCTACCACGAGATCGTCCACAACCGCCATGTGGTGGAGCGTTTCCGCGAGCGCGGCGTGACCTTCGTCGAGTCGATCGAAGAGGTTCCGCAGGGCTCGATCGTGGTGTTCTCGGCGCACGGCGTCAGCCCCGCGGTGCGCGCCGAGGCGCGCGCCAAGAACCTCGTCTCGATCGACGCCACCTGCCCGCTGGTGATGAAGGTGCACGCCGAGGCCATCCGCTTCGCGAAGCGCGGCTGGCAGATCCTGCTCGTCGGGCACCGCAACCATCAGGAGGTCGTCGGTACCCGCGGCGAGGCGCCTGACGCGATCCAGGTCGTCGAGAGCCCCGACGACATCCCCCACCTCACGATCCACGACCCCGAGAAGCTCGTCTACCTCACGCAGACCACGCTCTCGCTCGACGACGCGAATGTGATCATCCGCGCGCTCAA
>JAJTGK010000158.1 GCA_021297815.1 Planctomycetaceae bacterium | reverse complement strand
GGTCCTCGCATGGAAACAGCCCAGGTTCGCGCCCGCCTTCCGAACCTCGAGAACAGCGCGCCCCAGTTCCTGCAGATTCTCCCGACCCATCTTCGCCGTTACGCTCCTGCGATGTCGCTCGCGCCGCTTCTCGTCCTCCCCGCGCTCACCCTGATCGCCTGCGCCACCTCATGCTCCTCGACGCCCCGCGCAGGCTTCGCCGCACGCGACCGCGACCTTTGGCACGCCGACCGACTTCAAAAACTCGGCGCGGTAGACGGCTGGCTCACCCTCGTCGGGCTCGACTTCCTCGATCAAGGCACCTTCACCCTCGGTTCTTCGCCCAAGTGCGCGCTCGTCTACCGCGGGGCGGCCGCGCCGCTGGCCGGTGCATTCACCGTCGAGGGAGACCGCGTGACCTTCCGCGCGGAAACAGGTGCGTCGGTGACCGCCGACGGCACACCCATCCACGAGTTCGTGCTCATCGCCGACGACCAGGGACCACCCACCGTCCTGCGCACGGGCACCCTCGCGATCACGCTCGTGCGCCGCAACGGCGAACTCGCCCTCCGCGTCAAGGACAACGCGTCGCCAACCCGCACTGGGTTCGCCAGCCTCGAGCTCTATCCGTTCGACCCGTCCCTCGTCGCCGAGGCGCGCGTCGAGCCAGCCCCCGAGGGCGCCACCGTCGGCATCACGAATGTGACGGGCTTCGTCGAAATGCAACCGCTCGCCGCCACGCTCCGCTTCACGCTCGGCGGCGCCGAGCGCACGCTTGTCGCGACCGCGGGCGCCAACGGTCGCCTCTTCGTGGTCTTCGGCGACACGACGAACGGCGGCGAGACCTACGGCGGCGGCCGCTTCCTCGACATTCCCGCCCCTGTCGGGGGCCTGACCACGATCGATTTCAACAGGGCGACCAACCCGCCCTGCTCGTTCACCGCCTTCGCGACCTGCCCCACGCCTCCTGAGGCGAACCGGCTTGCCGTCGCCGTCCGTGGCGGCGAGCGTGCCCCCGCCCCCCGCGGTCACTGATCGGACGGATCTGCGAACTCCTCCTGAGAGACGGCCGCGGCCCGCACGGAAGACTCGTGCGCCCGGCGTCCTGGGCGCATGAGGAGTTCCATATGCGCACGGTCATCATCGGAGGCGGCGTCGCGGGTTGTGCGATGGCGGCAGCCCTCCGCGGTACGGGTTTCGGCGAGAACACGGTCATGCTGGAGCGGCGCCCGCTGGGTGCGCCGAGCGGCATGGGGTTCATCCTCATGCGAAACGGTCTCGACGCCCTTGCCGAGATCGCACCCGAGCTCGACTGGCGCACCGCGGGTCGCGAGATCACGCGCGTCTCGCTGCGCTCCCGCACGGGAAGGATCTTCGCCGAGAGCCCGCTCGAGGACGCGGTATGCGTCTCGCGCACGACCTTCCTCGAGATGCTGCGCGCCACGGTCGGCCGCACGCAGGTGCTCGACGGCTGGGGCGTACGCGCGCTCGACCGCGAGCCATCGGGCGCGACGCGCGCTGCCGTGCTCGACGATGGTGGCCGCGTCGAGGGTGACCTGTTTCTTGCCTGCGACGGCGCGCAGTCGCGCGTGCGGCGGATCGTGATGCCCGACGCCGAGCTTGGCGACGCCGCCGTGCTTGAGATCGTCTCGGTCGCGGAATCCCCCGCCCTCGCCGCACGGCTCGGCAGCACCTTCCGCAAGTACCACGACGAGGAAGGCGGGCTCGCCGTCGGCCTGCTCGCCGAGAACGATCGCCAGGTCGTGTGGTTCATCCAGATCGACGCCTCGCGCTGGCCGATCGAACAGCCGAGCCCCGAGGCGCTCCAGCGGTTCGCGGTCGAGCGCGTGGCGGGCTGGGCGCCCGAGATCCTCGAGGCGCTCGACGCGACCGACTTCCGCCGCTCGCACCTCTGGCCGACGCGCGACCTGCTGCCGCTTCCCGCGCTTCATGTCGGCAACCTCGCACTGCTCGGCGACGCGGCGCATGCGTGCCTGCCGTTCACGAGCCAGGGCGCGAACGGCGCGCTGGTCGATGCGGCGCTCCTCGGAAGCCTGCTCGGCAAGGTGTCGACGCGCTGCGAGATCGAGGACGCGCTCGCCCGCTACAGCCGCCTGCGCACGCCGCATCACCGCCGCATGTTCATCGAAGGCCGCCGACTGCGCGCGGAGTTTCTTGCTCCCATGCCCGTCGACGGACCGCGTATCCCCATGGTCATCTGAAAGGAGCCTCGCATGCCGTTCCGATCGCTCGAAGAAACGCTGGCCGATGGCACCGCTGCACCTCGCGCGATGGGCGAGCCCGACTGGGCGGCGCTCCGCGACCGCGCCTACAACCTGCGCTGGGCGACGGTGGTGCGCGGAGTGATTCCGCTGACGGCGGCAGACCCCGATCTTCCGATCGCGTCGGAGATCGGCGCGGAGATCGCCCGCTATGTGGCGACACCGCACCTGAGCTACGGACCAGCGGCGGGCCTGCCCGACTTCGCGCGGGCGGTGGCGACGCACTTCGCGCACATGAAGGGTGCGTCGGTTGACGCGGCGCGCGTCACGGCGACGAACTCCGCGGCCAGCGCGCTCATGCTGGTGGCGCGGCATGTGGTGATGGCGGGCGACGAGGTCGTGGTGCAGGACCCCGTCGATTTCCTCGTGGGCGAGAGCGTGCGGCGCGCGGGCGGATCGGTGCGGCGATGGCTGCCCGATGCCGACGGGCCGAACGCGGGCCGCTTCACGGTCGCGGGCCTGAAGGCGGCGGTGACGGACGCGACCCGCGCGATCGCGGTCTGCCACCCGCACAACCCGATGGGCACGCTGCTTTCACCGGATGAGGTGCGCGAGATCGCGCGGTTCGCGGCTGCGCGGCGCATCACCGTCATCTCCGACGAGGTGTGGTCGGATGTCGTGCTCGACGGGCGGCCGTTCGAGTCGTTCGCGGCGCATGCGGGTTCGCGCGAGGGGCTGCATGCATGGGTCGTCTACGGACTCTCGAAGGGCTACGGGCTCGCGGGCCTGCGCATCGGCGCGGTCATCGCGCCCGACGCGGCGGCGGCGGCGGCGTTCCGCTCGGCGCAGGGCTTCGACCTCACCATCGAGGGTGCCGCGACGATCTCGCAGGTCGCGGCGACCGCGGCGCTCGAGCGCGCGGGCGCCTGGCGCGAGGCGTTCCTCCTCCATGCGGCGTCGCAGCGCGACCGCGCGGCGGCGCGGCTCTCGCGCCTGCGCGGCGTGCGCATCGCCAGGCTTCCCGAGGCGACCTTCGTGCTCTTCATCGACATCCGCGGCACGGGTTTCGACGAGGAGACGATCGCGCAGCGGCTCGAGGTGCTTGCGGGCGTGAAGGTCGTTCCAGGAAGCCCGCGCTGGTTCGGCAGCGGCGCCGCAGGACACATGAGGCTCAGCCTCGCGACGACCGAAGGCGTGCTCGACGAGGCGCTCTCGCGCATCGAATGCGCGTGGGAGCATGTGCTGGCGGCGTGAGGTCAGGGCGCGAAGTCGACGATGTACGAGCGGCGCCACTTCGCCCGCCACTTGGCCACGAGTTCCTTGTGCAGCGGATGCTCGAGATAGGCCTTGTAGTCGTCGACCGAGTCGAACTGCACGACGATGCCGATGTCGTAGTCGCGCGCGACATTGCCGCGGCCGATGTCGACATGCGTGCCCGCGACATAGCCGCGCACCTCGGGAATCTGCGGCAGCAGGCGGTCGCTGTCGGCGCGCATCGCGGCGAGGTCGGACTTGTCCTCGAGCTCGACGAGCACCACATGCTGCAGGCGGCCGGGCATTGCGGCGCGGTTCGACGGGGCCGCGGCGTCGGCGCGGAGCATCGGCTCCGCGGGCGAGGCGCGGCCGCCCGAGCAGGCGGGAACTGCGCCGAGCATGCACAGGGCGAGGATCGCTGGAATCGCGCGGGCGGAACGCGCGGCGATGATCGAAGCGCGGCGGACGGTCGTCATGGCGGAATCGTACCGAAGCAACCTCGCGCAACGCATGCGTGCGCGCGCGTGCGGCTTCAAGGCTGTCCGCGGAGCGCCTGCGCCGTCTCGGCCTCATCGGGCGCATGGCGCTCGACGAGGTCGGCGAGGTATCGGTTCAGCGCATCGCGGTCGGCGAATCGGCGCAGTTCCTGCACGGCGCCCTTCGCAAGGCGCGGCGCCGCGGGAACGCCCGCGGCCTCGGCCTTGCGTGTCTCCGCCTCGATCCACGCCGCATCGACCCGTTCGGGAAGCTCGGGCGACGCGAAGAACACGCGGGACGCGCGCAGATCCCCCGCGCGCTCCACGCCATCGGCTCCGCGCTCGCGCCACTCGGGCACGATCGCAACCGTCAGCCCCGTGGCCATGCCGATGTTCACGCGCTCGACGGTCGACCGGCCCGCGACGAGCACGGGCTCGACCTCGTGACGGTCGCGGCGCAGGTTGTGCTCGTACGGCGTGGCGAGTTCGAATGGCACGACCTCGACCAGTTCGATGGGTGCCGCAGGCGTGGCAGGCAGCGCGGGCATGCCGACCACCTGCTGCTTCGCGGGCGAGGCGGTGTCGCGCGGCGCGGCGTCCTGCGCGTGGAGCGGCGAGCCCACCGCACCGACTGCGGCCAACGCGAGCCCAAGGAAGAGTTGCATCTGCGAGCGCATGGCGTTCACTCCCGCTCCACCTGAAGGTCATCGATGACGAGGCGGCCCGTCGTCGACCCGAAGCCCGAGCCGAACCGCAGCGAGACCGACGCGACGCGCGAAATGTCGATGGTGCGGCCATTCGCCGTGAACGCGGAAAGCGGCACGCGGATCGCCTCCATCGCGTTCTGCCAGCCGACGATCGTGGTCGTTGGGAAACCCGCACGCTGGTACGGCTCCTCGACGCCACCCGCGAACGCGCCGATCGACACGGCGCTTTCCGCACCGAGTTCATCGACGAGCACGACGGTGAAGGTCAGGTCGGCGAGCTGCGCGGTCGTGTTGGGGTGACGCGTGCCCTGAGCGGCGCGCAGCGTCACGAACGCGTCGGCGGAGAAGTCCTTGAGCGCGGCGGGCACGGACCACGCGATGCTCGAGGGCGCGTTCCACTCGAAGACCAGGGCGCGCGTCAGGTCGCTCGTGCGCCCACGCGTCGCGCCGTTGAAGGGATCGGTGGTCGCCCAGGTGAAGGTCGTGTTGTTGTCGTTCTGCAGCGCCTCGGAGATCGCGGTGATGCCCGTGAACGCCACCGTGCCGCCCGAACTCGACTGGCCCGTCGTGGTGTTCGTCTGAAAGCTGTCGATGACCTTGGTCGCCGAGGCGAGCGGCTTCCACTCCTGAATCACCGTGGCCGCCGCCGCGACACCTGCGGGGCGCAGGCTCTCGTACTGCCGCCACAGGTACTCCTCCACCGAGCGGTCGCCCTCGACGACGCGTCGGATCATGGCGAGGCAGGCGGCCTTGGCCACGCGCTGCGCCTCGGTCGAGCCGATCGCGGTGCCCGACGGCCCCGAGAAGTCGTTGATGCCGCAGCAGTTGAAGTCGTTGTGGTCGGCGCCGTGCACATAGGTCGACTGACGCAGCCCCTCGGCGCGCTCGAGGATGTTGAAGCTGTCGGCGATGTCGCTGTCGGGGCAGCCGCACACATCGCCGTCGGCGGAGCCGTAGAGCAGCATGAACGGCGCGCCGTGCGGATTCGAGCTCGCGGTGCCGAGGAAGTCGGTCGGCGCGATCGAGATGAGCAGGCGGATGTCGGCGATCTGGTAGTTCGGCGAGGTGAAGGTGCCGTCGAAGAGGCGGTCGTAGCCACGCGCGATGCCTTCGCCGCCGCGCGAGTGGCCGATCCAGACGATGCGGTCGCCGTCGACCTTGCCGTTCAGCACCCCGCCACCGATCGTGGCGAGCTGCGCGAGGAAGCTCTCGGTGTGCTCGACCGTCGTGGTCGAGGCCGTCTCGATGCCCGGCACCGTGTCGTTCTGGTGGCTCATCACGACATAGCCCCAGCTTGCGAGATGGAAGCCGAGGTAGTCGTACCAGGTGTACTGGTGGCCGTTCCCGTGCGAGATCACGACGAGCGGCCGCGGCGGCAGCGAGGCGATGTTCGTCGGGTAGTAGATGCGCTCGAGCTCGAAGCTGTCGCCGATGTCGGCGTCATTCACGTCGTAGCTCGAGATCGAGGTGTAGGTGTAGGGCCCGAGGGCTGTGAGGTCCTTGACCAACCAGAGCCCCGGGCCGTCGGCGCCGTCGATCAGGTCGGCGGACGACAGCACGCCGTTGCGGTCGACATCGATCACGAGGTCGAGCGGACGCCCTGGGCTCTCGCCATTTCCCGCGACGACCGACGCCATGTTGACGAGCGAGACGACGGGGCTCAGCGGATCCGTCGGGAGGACGGCGGTCTGGAAGGAACCGCGCACATCCGTCAGCGTGGCATTGACCAGCCAGTCGGCGGCGGAACGGTCGCCGACGAGGAAGACATCGACGGTCGCACCTGCGAGGTCCGAGAACTGCACGGGATCGACGGCGAAGCCGATCGTTGCCCCGCTGTTGAAGGCGTCGACGGGAAAGTACGACGGGAACGACGCCGCAGCGACCGCGGAGAGCGGTGCCGCGGTCGGGTCGCCCGTGGGCGGGCACGGCCCCCAGGAACTGAGGACGGCCGCGAGGTCGGCGCCTCCGACGATGCCGTCGTCGTCAAGGTCGGCGGCAGGGTCATTCGTGCCCCAACGGTTCAGAATCGCCGCGAGATCCGCGGCATCGATGGCACCGCTCCCGTCGAGGTCGGGCGGACACGCCGTGGCGATGCCGGCGTGGGCGAACGCGAGGGAAAGAAGACCGAGAATGCCGATGGGACGCATGGGAAGACCAAATGCTCGCGAAACGCCGCGATTCGTGACAGGGCGAGACTAACGCGTTTCGAGCATGGGTCGGGAAGTTCGACCAAAATTTGCCCGACAAACCTTCGATCCGGGGGCCAACCGATCCCCTCGGAACTGGAAGAATCGAACCATGGCCATCGAGACCCGGCTTTCCTCGCGCCAGAACTTCTGGCACATGCTCTACCTCGTGGGCTTCACGGCGTTCGGGCTGTGGGGTTGGTACGACTACGCGATCACGATCCCCAACATGGAGCGCGCCGTCGCCGAGTACGAGGCCGCGGAGAAGACGAAGGGCGATCTCGAGAAGCAGTCCGCCACCGCCGCGCTCGATGAAGCGCAGAAGGCCGCGTTCAAGGCCGCCGAGTCGACGCTCGCCAAGTACAAGGAGAAGCCCGTCCCGCCCGCGGCGTACGACCGCGCGGTGCAGTTGTGGCTGTACATGGTCGGTTGCGGCGGCAGCGTGCCGTTCGTGGTCTACATGAACATCATGGCGCGTCGCAGGCGCTATCGCCTCGACGACGACGGAACGCTCACGACCCCCGAGGGCGTGTTCCGCCACGATGAGATCGTCGGACTCGATCTCTCGAAATGGATGGAGAAGTGGATCGCGAAGGTCAAGGTCGCGGATGGCCGCGAGATCAAGCTCGACGACTACCAGTACCAGTTCACCGAGGACATCGTGGGCGTGCTCGCCGCGCGGTTCGAACCAGGTAAGTGGACGAGCGACGCGCGCCCGATCGGCGACCCCAAGTCGCGCGATACGAAGAAGGCGCTCGCCGAGCAGGAGGCGCGCGAAGCCGCGGAAGCGGAGTCGAGCGGCCAGGACGCGGGCTCGGGCTCGAACTGAGCGCGGATAACACGGAAATGACGGGCGCCCCGCGCCGCCTGCGGCCTGTCGGCTGCGCGCGGTTCGCGGTACGCTCTTCGCTTCCATGCGCGCGACGACCGAACCCACGACGGCCATCGAGAAGCAGGATCGCTGCGGCGACCTGCCGCACCGCCCACGCGTCCTGCTCGGCAAGATGGGGCTCGACGGCCACGACCGCGGCGTGAAGCTCATCGCGCGCGTGATGCGCGACTCGGGAATCCATGTGATCTACTCGGGCCTCTGGCAGACGCCGCGCAGCCTGGCGATCAGCGCGCGCGACGAGGACGCCGACTGCATCGCGTGCTCGATGATGTCGAACTCGCATCTCGTGCTCGTGCCGCGGCTCCTCGAGGAGTGCGCACGGGTCGGGCGCCCCGACATGGTGGTGAATGTCGGCGGGATCATCCCGCAGGACGATGTGCCGAAGCTGCTCTCTGCGGGCGTGGCGCGCATCTATCACACGGGCACGGGCATGGATGAGATCGTCGAGAGCGTGCGGAGCAGCGTGAAGGTGTACGCGCCGCTCGCCGCGTCTGTGACGACGCACCCGACGGCGCTGCTTGCGCGCAACATCTCGCTTGCGCACGCGGGCAAGGCGGTCGATGCGCCGCGGCGCAGGCCGGCGCAGGTCGTGGGCATCACGGGTTCGCCTGGTGCGGGCAAGAGCACGCTGGTCGCCGCGATGGCGAGCGAGGCCGTTCGCCGCGGCGAGCGGATCGCGGTCGTCGCGTTCGACCCGATGAGCCCGATCACGGGCGGCGCGCTGCTCGGCGACCGCCTGCGCGTCGACTTCAACGCGGTCGACGAGGGCATCTTCTACCGCTCGCTTGCGATCGTGGGCGAGGACTACCGCACTCTGCCCGACATCGTCGAGCTGATCGGCGGCGCGGGCTACGACAAGCTGATCGTCGAGACGGTCGGCGCAGGCCA
>JAJTGK010000157.1 GCA_021297815.1 Planctomycetaceae bacterium | reverse complement strand
GGAACGGGCCGAGGGGATCGGGTTCGTTGAAGAGGTCGGCGGGGTCGTTGTAGATCCGCAGGTACACGAGCTTCACGCTTGCGCCGACATCTCGGCGATAGATCGCACTCACCGCACCGACCAGCGCGCCCGTGTACTCGGTGGCGGCCTCGTTCGAGGCGAAGTTGGCGCGCATGTCGTAGTCCATGTCGACCGCGAGCTCGACGACGGGGCGAACGCCAGCCTGCAGCGCGCCGAAGCCCGCCGTGCCGCCGTCACCCGCGTGGAGCGCACCGCCGCAGGTCGGAACATCGGGCGCGCTCGTTCCGCTCGCGCGCACGAACTCGACGGTCCCCGCGCACAGGCCGCGCACATCGCTTCCGACGCGCCGCAGCGTGAAATGGCCGCGTCCGTCGCCGAGGTCGATCCAGCCCGCCGCGCCCGTCGAGCCGAACGCGAGGTAGCAGCTCGAGCCCGCGTAGCCATCGACCTTGCCCTCGAGGTGGACCAGGCCCTGCGCGAGCGCCGAGAGTTCCAACGCGCGGGCCTTCTGCGCGCCCGCGATCTCGACACGCATGTCGGACGCGGCACCCCGGAACTTGACGAGGCGCAGCTCGAGTTTGCCCAATTCGGCGACAGGCACCTCGGCCCGCACACGCTCGACCGAGTCCGCGGCAAGCGCCAGTGCAAGGCCGCTCGCGAACACAAAGCCGTGCGTCGCGCCCTCCGCGGAGGGAGCCGTCCACGCGCCAGGCTCGGGGACCACCGCCGCGTCCGACGGGGCGACCTTGGCGAGACCTGGGGATGCGGCCACTTCAGCGGACGCCGCCGGCCGAGCAGCCCGAGGGGCGTCGACCAACGACGGTTCGGCAAGAGGAAGCGCGAGCGCGGCGGCGGAGACGATAGAGAAGAGAACCATGAGGGCGAAAGTACCCTCGCGCGGAGCCAATCCCGCGATCCATGCCAAAAGAATTTCCGAGAAGTTCGCCCGTCGAGCCGCGGGCCGCGGCGTATCGGCACCTTCTCGTGCCGACGGGGCGCAAGCGCAGCAGCTCAGTCCTTCGTGGGCGGCCGCGTCGGATTGCGCTGCAGCGCGCGGATCTGCCCAAGGACATCCGCCACCGTCGACCGCTCCCGCTCGAGGAGGCGGCTCATCTCAGCGAGCCGCGCCTCGGCCGCCGCCAGCGCTGCGCGAGTCGCCTCGGCATTCTCGGAAGCCGAGGTTCCTGAATCCGCACCTTGCGCCCCCCGCTCCGCCGCCTGTTCGAGCAGTGACGGAGGGTCGGGAGGCAACGCCACGGCGTCGAGCGAGCTGTCCGAGCGCCTGACCTGCCTGCGGATCGGAGCGCGCGCGCCGAAATCCGCACGCTTCCGCGCGGCCTCTCGGAGGGGCGAGAAGGACGCAGATGACTCGCCGAGCCCCTCCTCGACCGACATGCGGCTCATGAGCGCCATCGATTCGCGGCGATGCAGGCCCGACGGCCCACCCGCGCGCTCAAGCAGCCATTCGCGCCATCGGCCCTCGTCAAAGGTGTAGAGCTGCGGCTTGCGTCCGGGTCGCGCCCCGTCATCCTCGACCGCCGCACCCGCCCGCACCCATGGCTGCCCAGGCACGCCCACCGGGCGCAGCACCTTCATGCCGACCAGCTCGTGAAGACGCCGCCTGAAGTTGCTCGACGATTCGACCTCCTCGGGCGGCGTGCGCGAGATGCGCGCAAGCGCCATGCGCAGATCATCGATCGTGAAGCACTCGGGAAGCATCGCGAGGACGGGCGGCAGTTCGCCGCGGATCGCGCCGCGCGCGAGTTCGTCGAGCGCCAGCGACCGCATGCGCGAGTCGTCGCCGATCATGCGGTTCGCCATCGGGTCGGCGGCCAGCGCGCGGCGGAACTCCGATTCCGCTTCCGATTCAAGGGTCTCGTCGGCCAACGCAGTGGCCAGACGCGCCAGCGCGCCGAACCCGCTCCGATGCCGTGCGGCGGCGCGCTCCCACTCGGTCACCGCGTCGCCCGCGCGCTCCACGCGTCCGACCGTCCACATCGGGAGCACGATGGTCGCGGGCGCACGCAGCCGCGGCATGAGCGGGCGAAGCCGCGCGGTGAGATGCAGCCCTGGGAGCCCCGACAACTGCTCGGCGATGCCCGCTCGAACGCCCGCGTCGACCATTCCCGCCACGCCCCCCGCGGCGTGCGCGTGGAGCTCCATGCGCAACATCCTCGGACTTGCAAACTCGTCGGTGCTGAAATCGAAGCCGCCGAGCGTCTCAAGGCGGCCATCGGACGCAAACACGAAGACGATCGGGCAGATGATGACGGTGGACTTGGGGAATCCCATGTGGGCTCCTCAGGCAGCGTGGAAGAGTGCGGGAAGGCGGCGTGGCTTCAGCGGGCCGGGGTCGTGACTTCGGGTGCGCTCAGGGGTAGGCCTGGGATGCCCGCACCTGGAGCGCGGCCGTCGGTGGCCATCCTGCACCCGAACCCGTGTGTCGGCAGGATGATAGGTTCATTTCTCTAAATTGCCACAAATCGATTTGCCTCAGATTGGATTTGTGACTACATTAACGGCGCAGGCCCGAAAGATCGGCTCAGGCCCGCAGGACTCGCAGTTCCGCCCCATGGCGGGAAAGGATATCGGCAGATGATCGCCACGGCCCCGTTTCGTCTTGAAGTTCTCAATTCTGACCACAATGCAGGCACCCTGAAGCTGGTCGCCCCGACGGAGGGCCTGACCTTCGCCTTCCTCGGTTCGGTTGCCACTTCCCTCGCTGCGGCCCCCGCGCGCCTGTTCGGCCTCGACCCCGATGCCGAACTCGCGATCGAGGAGGTCTCGCTCGGCGGCTCGGTTCCGACGCTGCGCGCGCACAACCGCTCGGCGCACGACATCCTGATCATCGCGGGGCAGGTCGTGCGCGGCGGCAAGCAGAACCGCGGCGTGAACAGCGACATGCTGGTGGCCGCAGGCCAGTTCGCCGATGTGCCCGTGACCTGCGTCGAGCAGGGCCGCTGGAGCGGCGACCCGCGCAGCCGCTTCAGCCACGCGGGCATCGAGCCGATCGCCGTGCGCACGGCCAAGATGCGCGATGTGCACATGTCGCGCCGCATGCGCAATTCGCACGAGGCCGATCAGGGCCGCGTGTGGAACGCGATCGCCGACATGCAGTCGAGTTTCGGCGTGGCCAGCCGCAGCAACGACCTGCTCGCCTCGATGGAGGCCGTGCGGTCGGGCAACTTCGGCGCCGCCGCGCCCGAGCTCTTCGTCGACGATCGCACGCTCGAACTGCGCGATCGCGCGCGTCGCACCGCCATGGAGATCTCGCGCATGAGCCGCATGCTGGCGTCGTGCCTCGGCGCGGGAAACCTCAACGAAGCCGCCGAGATCCAGCACGCGCTCGAGATCGCCCAAGGCCGCCTGCGCGACCTTCGCGTCGAGCTCGACGCCGCCGAGGCGGCCGCGAGGGCCCGAGCGGGCGACGCTGGCGCCGACCGCACCCCGAGCAAGATCGACTTCGCGGCTGCCGACGACGCCGCGCGCAACGCCTCGGGCATGCTCGTCTTCTTCGAGGGCGAGTTCGTGGCGGGTGACATCTTCGCCGACCCGCGCTGGTTCGCGAAGCTCTACGGCGACCTGCGCGATTCGGCGATCTCGAGCTGGCTGCACCTGTCGCGAAGGCTCGCGCGCCAGGGCGTGCGCCGCGTCACCGAGCGCATCGCGCCCGATGTGACCGCACGCGCCGTGATGCGCAGCCTTGGTCAGGGCGAGTGGCGCGAGCGCCCCGTCGTCGCGCAGGGCCGCGGATGGATGCTCGAGGACCCCGCGTTCGAGAGCTCCGTGCTCGCAGGCGCGGGCAACGAGGCGCTGCACCTTCTCGTGAGCACGCGCCACGAGCCTGGAATCGTGCGCGAGGCGATGGACGCCGCGCGCCAAGGACGCCCGCTGCGCGACTAGGCGCAGGGCGCCCCGAGTGCGCCCCGTGGGGGAATGGACGGGGCCACAACCCGCTGGGGAAAAGATCGGGGAAAGCCACGGGGCGGGCCGCATGCGAGCCCGCCCCGTGGCGATTTTGATGGAGATTCGCGGCGGAGCGCGGCGCGCGCCGTCACGACACCGTCATGGACACGCACCCCACGCCGCGAGCATGACGCCGAGGTCCTGCGCGTTCACGCTGCCGTCGCCGTTCACATCGGCGGCGCTCGACGCGGTGCCCCAAGCGCCGAGAAGCAGCGCGATGTCCTGGGCGCCGACCTGGCCGTCGAGGTTGAGATCCGACGGGCACGCGGGCAGATCCTGGCAGGAGTCGGGAATCCAGTCGTCGTTCACATCCTGCTCGGTTCCCGCGAGGATGTCGCAGATGTCGGGCAGCGAGTTTCCGTTGCAGTCGCCCGGCACCGACGGCTGGTACTCGACGGTCGCGACGAGGCTCGACGGGTTGCATGTGCCCGCGGTCACCGCGAACGAGGGCACGAACTGCAGGCTGAGCGTGCCGCCCTTCGTGAGCAGACCGTTGAAGGTGTCCTTCGGCACGAGCAGCTCGCCCGTCACGGGCGTGCAGTCGGCGCCGCCCGTCTGGAAGAGCGTTCCGAGGAGCGTGGCGCCCGCCTTGACCTGGA
>JAJTGK010000156.1 GCA_021297815.1 Planctomycetaceae bacterium | reverse complement strand
CGTTGAAGCCCGCAAGCGCCGCGGGCTCGAGAAGCGCATCCTCGTGGTTGCCACGCACGCTCACGCGGCAATGCCTGCGGACAAGCGCGATGCACTCGGAAGGCTCGGGGCCGTATCCCACGATGTCGCCGAGGCACAGCACCGCGTCGACACGCCTGCGGTCGATGCTGCGCAGCACCGCCTCGAACGCGACGCGGTTGGCATGGATGTCGGAGACCACGGCAAGTCGGGACATACGGGACTTCTCCTCCGCAAACCTGCACCGAGACGATGGCGCAGCCCTAGGCGGGACGCGCCAGGGGTCAACGCACTGTCGGCTCGTGCCATGCCGCACGCGAGGCGAAGCGGCGCGCATCGGCGACACGCGAGGCGTCACGGCCCGCACATTCCCACCGACCCGTGCCACCCGCATCGGTGGACCACCCGATTACCAACCTCGCCCGCGCAGGGCGACATACGCGCCGCCCGCGTCGCGGCGAACGAGGCCCTTCACCTCGAGCTCGAGAGTTGCCATCGCGATGCGCGGCACCATCCATGCGGTCGTGCGCTCGAGCTCGTCGAGGCCCGCGGCGCCCGTGGACCCAAGCACGCTCAGGATCTCGGCGGCGTCGGGGCCGAGGCTGCGCACGGTGGCGCGGTCCGGCTCCTGTGCCCTGGGCTCGGGCAAGGGCGCGGGAGCCGCGCGCGCGTCCGCCGGCTGCTCGAATGCCTCGCGCGGCATCGCCGCCGCGACGAGCGGCCGGGCCTCATCGACGAGCTGCATGATGTCGTCGGCGCCCGTAACGAGCTGCGCCCAACCTTCGCGGATCGCGCGATGGCAGCCCGCCGATACGGCGCTGTCGACCCGCCCAGGCAGGCACGCGGCGTCGCGCGAGAGGTCGTCCACCGCGATGCGCGCCGTGAGCAGCGCGCCCGAACGCGAGGCTGCCTCGATCACGACCACGACCAGCGAGAGACCCGCGACGATGCGGTTTCGCCTCGGAAAGAGGTCTGCGCGCGGGCGCACTCCGTACGGCTGCTCGGTGACGATCGCGCCGCCCTGCGACACGATCTGCTCGAAGAGCGGCGCGTGCTCGGGCGGATAGGGCTGGCCAAGCCCTGATGCGAGCACGGCGACCGTCCGTCCACCCGCGCGCAGCGCGCCGCGGTGCGCCTCCGCATCGATGCCGCGCGCGCCACCCGAGATCACGGTGACGCCGCGCGATGCGAGCGACTCGGCGATGCGCCCCGCCTCGACCATTCCATACGCGCTCGCGCGGCGCGAGCCGACGATCGCCACCGCGGGTTCGGGCACAGGCCCAAGTTCGCCGCGCACGAAGAGGAGCGCCGGCGGATCGGGCGTCGGTACGAGCAGCGATGGATACGAGGGTTCGCCCGCCGCGAGGACGACCGCGCCCGCTGCACGCACGCGGTCGAGTTCGGCGGTGGGATCCGCGGCATGCGCTTCCGAGAGCATGCGCTGCGCATCGGCTTCGCGCGTGCGGATCGCCGCCGCGAACTCGACGGGCCTCGCCGCAAGCGCGGCTCGGGCCGATCCGAACCGTTCGCGCAGCATCTGAAGCCGCGCAGCACCGATCCCATCGACAAGCACCAGCCGAAGCATGGCCTCGTGCTCCTCCACCCGAGCGCCCGAGGGCGCGTCCGTTCCTTCGAAAGGCTGGTTGTCCATGCACGCGACGCTATCGGCTGCGCGCCCAAGCCCTGGCGGCGTAGACGCGCTTCCCATGACTGCGCGGAAGCGTCACTCGGCCGGGTCGTCGCCCAAGGTCGACGCACGCGGATCGCGGGTGTCGACCCAACGGTCGTCGGTGATTCCGTCGAAGAGCGTCATCGACGCGTAGGCATCGTCGATCGACTCCGACAGGATCGACTTCTTCTTGCGCTTGCGCGGCGCGAGCTCGGTATTGGCGCTGGCGATGTCCTCGCCGCCGTCGGTGTGCAGATACTCGTCGGAGGGCTCGAACAGATACTCGCCGACCGAACCGGCGGCATTCTGCGTTCCGGCGGCGTCGGTGCCGTTTCCGACCTCGGCCGCAACTTCGACCTCATCGTTGTCGTCGTCGGACGATGGCGAGGACTCGTCCTCGTCCTCGGTGGCGTCGTCGTCGGACGAATCCGTTTCGAGCGCGTCGGCCTCGGCCTCAGCCTCGATCTCGGCCTCGATCTCGATCTCGGCCTCGACTGTCGCCTCGTCGACTGCGCCGCTCACCTCATCGCTCGCGACGGACTCGGCTCCATCGTCATCGACCTCGGCGATGTGCGTCGCGGGGGGCTCGGCCGCGATCTCCGCGGCATCGGCCACCGCGGGCTCTGCCGAATCCGCCGCCTCCGCGTAGACAGCCATGCAGGCCGCCTCCGCCGAGGGTTCGGCGTCGATCGACTCCACGGTCGTCACGGCCACATGCGCGTCGACGACATCGCACGCCTCCGCGAGATGCTCGAACGAGGCCGAATCGGCCAAGATCGGCGACTCCATGGCGACGGTGTCCGAATCGACAGAAGCCTGCGATTCGATCCCCGGCACCACGATCGCATTCGACGCTTCCGTCGCCTCATGCGCGGCGTGTACGACCGCGATGCTTTCGGTCACCGCCGCTGCGCTTGCGACCTCGGTCGCGCCGCTCTCGATCGCCGCGAGCGCCGAAGCGCTCGGCTCGCACGCCGCATGTTCGTCGCTCGAATCGTCGGCGCTCGGCGAAGCCGTCGCAACCGCGACGATCGCCGCACGCGCAGCCATCATGTCATCCGCCGTCGGTTCCGCCGGCGCGTGACGCGCCGCAGTCTCGGC
This sequence comes from Planctomycetaceae bacterium, assembly GCA_021297815.1. GTDB lineage: Bacteria > Planctomycetota > Phycisphaerae > Phycisphaerales > SM1A02 > QWPT01. The sequence goes on along the minus strand of JAJTGK010000156.1, from coordinate 1,805 downwards.
GACGGCCACGCCCCCATCTTGCGAACACGCGGCATCCTTGCGAATGCGCGGCCTCGTCAACAGCGAGTTCGGCCCGAGTAGCAGCCCGATGAACACAAGGAACGCTCCGCACGCGAGCACCCAGAGCCTGCGCGGTCCCGTCGCGAGCCGCGTCAACAGCGTGTCTGGATACTCCGCGGTCTCGGGAAGCTGCAACGGCTCGCTACCCTCGATCCACTCGGTCACCGTGTCATTCATCGACGGCACGAGCATGAGCGAACGCTCGCCATCGGGCATCTGGTTCAGCTGGCTTGCAGCCAAGCGCCGCACCAACTGGTCGTCGCTGCGATCGAGATCGTTCAGAAAGCGGTCGTACGCCGCGAGCTGCCGCACCGAGCGGTCCTCGATCGCCGCGTGAACCGCGCGCGTGTTCTCGAGATCGTGCAGTTCGCGCTGCGCAGGAATCAGGACACCCGCGACGAGCAGCCCAAGCCCCGCCACCACGAAGGGCCAGCCTGGATCGAAACGAAAGAGCGGCGTCGCACGCGCGGCGTGCGCCGGCGCGGCAGTTCCTGCCTGCGGGTCGATCGGCATCTGGCCAGAGCCTTCCATTCGTGGAAGTTATCGTCTCGCCACCCCTCGGTGCTGCAGATTCCTCGCATCCGCGCGCCCGCGCTGACCCGTTGGATCGGGGGGATGCCCCAATCACGACCTCTTGGTCTGGGTTCAGCCTCCCCACCTTCATTCCCCCTGTCGAGCCGCCGATCCCCTGACGCGGTCCGTGGGGCCGCGCCGCCTACGGGCGGATGGTGTGTTTCGCGCCCGCGGCCATGCGCCAACGGCGAAGACTTCAACGGAAGGTGTCCACGATGGGGCTCAAAGCCTCGATCGAATCGGCGGCGAAAGCTGCAGTTCTCACCGACTCGGCAGACCTTCCTGGTCTGGTCGCACTCGGCGAGCTCCTGAGAAAGGTCGCGACCGATGCCGCAGCTGAGGGCGCGGCATCGGTCGCAGCCACCTCGCACGAGGCCGCCGACCTCGCGGACCAGATCGTCCTGCGCCAGGTCGACGATGTGGAGCGCGCCTTCCGGAAGCTCATCGAGGCGATCGGCGCCTTCGACGACGCCGCCGAACGCGGCGACGCACCGCGCCGCGAGCCCGCCGACCCCGAGCTCCTCGCCGCATGGGTCGCCGGCTGCGACGCCTCGCTTCCCGAGCTCGAGCATCTCGCCGTCACCGCCGAGACCCAGGGCTTCACGGGCGAGACGGCGGCCGACATCCGCCGCAGCATCCACACCTTGAAGGGCGAATGCGGCGTCCTGTCGCTGTCCGAGGCGCAGGCGCTCTGCCACGAGGTCGAGAGTGCGATCGACGAGGCCAAGGACCGATTCCCCGCCGAGCTCGTGCTCGCGCTCTGCGATTGGATGAAGTCGCTCACCCAGGCGCTCTCGGCCGACCCGACCGCCGACGAGCCCGACCCGCGCGCGATCCGTGCGCTCCTCGCCGCCGCGAGCAGCACCCCCACCAACCCGACTCCAGCGGCCGCGCCGACGCCCGCGCCAGCGACAGGCTCCCGTCCCGTCGCGGGCTCGGCCGCCGCACCAAGCGCCGGTCCCGCCGCAGCCGACCCATTCGCCGACCTCGCCGCCATCCCCGCCGACCAGCGCGTGGCGATGAACCTCGAGAACGCCGACGAGAACATGGGCGACTTCGCCACCGAGGCGCGCGAGCACCTCGCGAACGCCGAGAACGCCGTCCTCGCCCTCGAGGCGAACCCCGCCGACGCCGAGCAGGTCAATGTCGTCTTCCGTGCGTTCCACACCATC
>JAJTGK010000041.1 GCA_021297815.1 Planctomycetaceae bacterium | reverse complement strand
TGCGGGTTCGTGATGGGCGGGGCGAACATCATGTTGTAGGTCACGCCGCGCGCCGAATGCTCCGAGGTGAACGGCGCCACCGTCTGCGCGAATGCAGCCACCCCGGCGCAAGCGCGCCAAGGGCGCGCACGGAGAGAATGGCGAATCTGCGGGCGTGGGCGTGCATAGGGGTCGCGCGGCGGTACGGCCTGCGAGTAATGCCATCATTCGCCGACCACTCAAGGAAGGCCGCGGGAACGCGCGGGAATGCAGCCCATCCTGCGCGGCACAGCCGATAAATGCGTGCGGCGCGCCGCCTGAACACCAGACAACAACGCGGGGCGCGACATGCGCGCCCCGCGAAGGCTCATGACATGAAGGCCGCCCGCGTCAGGCCATCGCGACCGCGCGCCCGGCGTTCTCGACGATCGCGTTCAGGGCCGCGCTCGGCCGCATGGCCGTACCCGTCTTCCGCTCGCACGGGCGGTAGTAGCCGCCGATGTCGACGGGCTTGCCCTGCGCGCCGTTGAGCTCGCCGACGATCTTCGCTTCGCCCGAGGTCATTTCGGCCGCGATCGGCGCGAAGTATGCAGCCAGAGCCTTGTCCTTCGTCTGCCTCGCCAGCGCCTGCGCCCAGTAGAGCGCGAGGTAGAAGTGGCTGCCGCGGTTGTCGAGGTCGCCGACCTTGCGCGCGGGGCCCTTGTTGTTCGCGAGATACTGGCCGATGGCCTCGTCGATCGTCTCGGCGAGGACCTGCGCCTTCGCATGGCCCGCCGTCGACGCGACATGCTCGAGGCTCGCGCCGAGTGCCTGGAACTCGCCAAGCGAATCCCAGCGGAGCGAGTTCTCCGCCACGAACTGCTGCACATGCTTCGGCGCCGAGCCGCCCGCGCCCGTCTCGAACAGGCCGCCGCCGTTCATGAGCGGCACGATCGACAGCATCTTCGCGCTGGTGCCGAGCTCGAGGATCGGGAAGAGGTCGGTCAGGTAGTCGCGCAGCACATTGCCCGTGACCGAGATCGTGTCGAGGCCCTGCTTCAAGCGTTCGCACGAGAAGCGGCACGCGTCGGCGGGCGCCTTGATCGAGATCTCGAGGCCCTTCGTGTCGTGATCCTTGAGGTACGCGTGCACCTTTTTGAGAAGCTCGCGGTCGTGCGGGCGGTTCTCGTCGAGCCAGAAACACGCGGGCGTCTGCGACAGGCGCGCGCGCGTCACCGCGAGCTTGACCCAGTCCTTGATCGCAGGGTCCTTGGTCTGGCAGGCGCGCCAGATGTCGCCCGCCTCGACCGCGTGCTGCAGCAGCACCGCGCCCGACGCGTCGACGATGCGCACCGTGCCCGCGGCCTTCATCTCGAAGGTCTTGTCGTGCGAACCATATTCCTCGGCCTTCTGCGCCATGAGGCCGACATTCGGCACGCTTCCCATCGTGCGCGGATCGAACGCGCCGTTCGTACGGCAGAAGTCGACCACGGCCTGGTAGACGCCTGCATACGAGCGGTCGGGAATCACCGCGACCGCATCCTGCGTCTTGCCCTGCGCGTTCCACATCTTGCCGCCCTCGCGGATCATCGCGGGCATCGACGCGTCGACGATCACATCGCTCGGCACATGCAGGTTGGTGATGCCCTTGTCGCTGTCGACCATGGCGACCGCGGGGCCACTGGCGTACGCGGCCTTGATGTCGGCCTCGATCGCCGCGCGCTCGGAGTCGGGCAGCGCCGCGATCTTCGCGACGAGGTCGCCGAAGCCGTTGTTCACATCGACGCCCGCCTTCGCGAGCGCCGCCGCGTGCTTCTCGAACACGGGCTTGAAGAACGCGCGCACCGCATGGCCGAAGATGATCGGGTCGGAGACCTTCATCATCGTCGCCTTGAGGTGCAGCGACCAGAGCACGCCCTGCGCCTTCGCGTCGGCGACCGTCGACTCGAGGAACGCGACGAGCGCCTTCCGCGACATGAAGGTCGCGTCGAGGATCTCGCCCGACGAGAGCTTGAGCGCGTCCTTCAGGACCGTGGTCGCGCCGTCGGCGCCCACGAACTCGATGCGCGCCGTCGTGGCCGCGGCGACGGTGGTCGACTGCTCGTTGCCGAAGAAGTCGCCGCCCGTCATCGAGGCGACGCGCGCCTTCGAGTCGCCCGCCCACGCGCCCATCTTGTGCGGGTTGGCACGGGCGTAGTCCTTCACGCTCTTCGTCGAGCGGCGGTCGGAGTTGCCCTCGCGGATCACGGGGTTCACGGCGCTGCCCATCACCTTCGCGTAGCGGGCGCGCGCATCCTTCTCGGCATCGGTCTTCGGCTCGTCGACGAAGTCGGGCAGGTCGTAGCCCTGCGACTGCAGCTCCTTGATCGCCGCCTTCATCTGCGGCACCGACGCGGAGATGTTGGGCAGCTTGATGATGTTCGCCGCGGGCGTAAGGCACAACTGCCCGAGCTCGGCCAGGTGGTCGCCGATCCGCTGGTCGGCCTTCAGCCGCTCGGGAAACGCCGCGATGATGCGCCCCGAAAGCGAGATGTCGCGCGTCTCGACCGCGATGCCCGCGGGCGCCGTGAACATGCGGATCAGCGGAAGCAGCGAGTAGGTCGCCAGCATGGGCGCTTCGTCGGTGTGCGTGTAGATGATCGTCGGGGTGGCGGACATCGTTCTTCCTCGTCGGATGCGGCAATTCCCCGCGCAGAATGCGGGGTCAACAGTGTACACCGAACCCGTTGGCCACGAACCCGCCGCGCCCCCCGTAGACTCGCGCCCATGGCCTCCAGCAACCTGACCTCGGAAATCCTCGACGCGATTGCAACCTATGAATCAGGCCCCGAGCGGCTCCGCGCGGCGTGCACGGGCCTCTCGCGCGACAGGTTGAACACGCGCATAGGCCCAGGCGAGTGGAGCATCCAGGAGAACGCGGTACACATCCTCGACAGCGACCTCGCGTCGACGCACCGCATGCGCCGCATCGTGGCCGAGGAGAACCCGCTGCTCGTCTCGTACGACGAGAACGCGTTCATCTCCAGGATCCCAAGCATCGACGCAGACCTCGAGCAGGTGCTCACGCTGCTCGAGGCGAACCGTCGCTTCGCCTCGCGCTGGTTGCGCACGCTTCCCGTCGAGGCGTTCGCGCGCACGGGCATCCACACGCAGCGCGGCAAGGTCACGCTGCTCGAGATCGTGAAGATCTACGGGCGGCACATCGACCACCACCTTGTGTTCGTCGATGGAAAGCGCCGCGCGCTCGGAGCGTGACGCAACGCCACGCCCCGAGCGAGAGGTTCATGCCTGCGCAAGGCCTTCCCGGATCGCGAAGCGCATGAGCTCCGCGCGCGTCTCGACCTGCAGCTTCTTCATGATGCGTTCCTGATGGCCATCGATCGTCTTCGGGCTGCGGGACAGCTCCTCGCCGATCTCGCCGCGCGACATGCCCTTGCCGATCAGGCGCAGGACCTCGATCTCACGCTGCGTCAGCGACTCAAGCAGCGTGGTGGGCGGCTTGGATCCAGCGGCAGGCTGCACGCCCGAACGCGTCGACCGTGCACGCGGCGGCTGGCACCGCGCGCGCACCTTCGAGCCCATGATGAAGGTTCCCTCGGCGCAGCGCGCGATGCGGCGCAGCCCCTCGACGATCTCCGCGATGTCGTCGCCCTTGGCGAAGTAGCCCGACGCGCCGCAGCGATAGGCGGCCGCAAGGAACCCATCGCGGATATGCGCGCTCAGGAAGACGAACCGCACCTCGGGATGCAGGTGATGCAGGCGGTCCGCGGTCTCGAACACATCCGCGCCCGGCATCTCGATATCGAGGACGACGACATCCGGGCGCACGGCCTGAACCGTGTCGATGAGTTCGTCCGCGCTCCCAAGACTCGCCACGCAGCGCACGCTGCCGTCGATGGCGAACTGCGCCTTCAGGCCCTCGACCAGCACCTCGTGGTCGTCGACGCAGACGACGCGCACAAGCGCCTGCTGCGTCGAGCGCGCGGAAGCCGCCGCCGACGGCACCCCCTGCTCGCGTCGTCGCGCCACCGTGCGGGATTCCGTGGTCGCCGCCTGCGCCACGCCGTCGTTCATCGAATCAGCCATCGACCTTCTCCTTGTTGTTGCCCGTTCCACCACCCACTTCGCCGATCACGCTTTCCTGAAGTCTCGATTCCACCGCGGCGAGTAGCGCCTGCTCGATCGCCGCATAGTCCTTCTCGTCGCGTACGCGCCGCACCCCGTCGATCGCGCCACGCATCGCATCCATCCGCACATCGTTGCCGATCACAACGATGGAACCCGCGGGGTGGTGGCGCAGCCACTCGGCGAGCAACGCTTCGTCGAAGGATTCTGCGTCCACGACCAGTGCCAGGCACTCCTCCGCGAGATGCTCGGCGTTCTCGCGATCGACGAGCACCGTGATGCCCGCACTCTCGAGGATCGCGATCACGATCGCCCGCGTGCGGCCTTCACGCAGCTCAACGCGCACCCGTTCGGTGGCCGGCTCCTCATCCAGCACCGCCGAGGGCAGAACAAGCCGCGCGACCGTTCCGCGGTCCTCGGCGCTGTCGAGCTCAAGTCTGCCGCCCGCGCGCGTGACCACGCGATGCACGAGCGAAAGCCCGAGCCCGGTGCCCAGGCCGCGCGTGCGCGTCGTGAAAAACACATCGGTGGCGCGGCGCCTGATCTCCTCGCTCATGCCGCACCCGTTGTCGACGACCTCGAGCACGACGCCCGCGCCGGTTCGGCCGCGCCTCGCGCGAAGCTCGATGACGCACTCATTGGGCGCACGGCCGGTCGGCATCGCTTCCGCAGCATTCGTAAGCAGGTTCAGCACGGCCCGTGTCAGCGCATGCTGCGGAATGAACACCTCTGGGAGTTCGCAGTCGAGCTCCACCTTCAGCGTGGCGCGACGGTAGACCGCGCGACCGAGGAGGGCGCCGCAGGTCGTCCACCATGCCGAGAGGTCTGTCGTCGAGTCGCCATCACCGTCGCCATCTGGGTCGAGCGCCAGGAAGTGCAACGCATCCGCAAGTTGCTGCAGATAGGCGACCCCGCACGCGATCTGCTCGGCATGCTGCTCGATGTCGGCAGCCATGTCGTCGGGCGCTTCGATCGCGACCAGCGCGTTGAGGTGCGCGCGGATCGGGAACAGCATGTTGTTCATGTCGTGCCCGAGCCCTGCGGCGAGCGTGCCGATCGCGGCGAGTCGGTCCGCCTCGCGCATGCGCTGCTCGGCCGCCTTGCGCCCCGTGACATCGCGGATCACCCCAACGAATCCGTCGGTGCCTTCGATCGGGCTGATCGAAAGCTCGATGGGGAACACCGAGCCGTCCTTCCGATGCGCCTCGAGCTCGCGCGCACGGCCGATGACCGAGGACGATGTGCGAGGCCTCGAGCGCCGGTGCTCGATCGCCCGACGGTGCGAATCTCGGTCGGCCTCCGACATGAGCACCACCACATCTCGCCCGACGAGCTGGCTCGCCTCGTAGCCGAACATCCGCGAAACCGCCTCGTTGACCGAGGTGATGACCCCGTGGCCATCGATGGTCACGATCGCGTCGACAACGCTTCCACCGATGCTGGCGAGGCGGCTCTCCACCTCAGCCAGCCTGCGCTCAAGCGAGATCGAACGGATGCACTGCGCCGCCTCGCGGGCGACCGCCATCAGGACCTCGCGATCGGCATCGACCAGTCGACCATCGTCGCCAAGGAACAAGCAGCGCACGACGAGGGCAGGCGTGCCATCCGCTCCATGCACGGTGGCGGCGAGGGATGTCGTGAACCCCGCACGGACGAGCGCCTCGCGAACGAGCAGGCCGTCGAGCGACGGGTCGGTCGTCACCCCATGCGATTCGATGTGATCGTTGCCTTGCCTCGACCAGTCGGTCAAGTCAAGCTCCAGCAGCGACTCGTGCTCCGCGCCACCCCACCAGACCGCCCTTTGTGTTTCGGAAGAATTCTCAGGGCAGCACCTCCACTGACAGAGAACCCCCTGCGCGCCGGCGAGCGACCCGCATGCCGCCGCGCAGGCGCGAGCAACGCCCTCGCCATCGTGCGTCGTGCGCAGCCGCTGCATTTCTCCAAGAAATCGCATGGTCACTGCGAGCGCCGCATGGCTTGCCGAGTTTCCATTCCCCGAGTTTTTGTTCGACAATTTGCAACACTCCCTTGCAGGCATGCTGCGATGCCAGCGTAGCGCTCGCACCGCGATGCCCGTCCATTATTGGGGGGATTCCCAAAGATTTACTGGTGTTTCTGCGAGAGCCCGGCGACTCAGGGATGTCTTCCGTACCTCGACAGGCGCTTGTGCAGCAATACTGCGCCCCAGATGAAGGTGCGTGACCAAAAATCAACCTCGCGTCCCTCTTTTCCGCTTTTTTCGAGTCTCTCGCGCGGACAGGGCTTCGATCTCCGCGCCTTCCTCGTCGAAGCCCTTGCCGACGAGCTCGGCCGCAGGTTCGGCGGCAACCGCGTGCTCAATACGATTGAAGCGGATCGCTTTATCGACTGTTTCTCGCGCGGCGAGCCACCACTCGCCGCCGCGGCTTCTCACGACGCGGAAGGCACGAACGCGAGTCCCCCGCGCGGGGGAATCGCCGATGCGCCCATGGCTTTCACGGAGACCAACCCTGATGCAGCTCAACCAGCACTTGATCGTTGTGGCAGACTCGAATCGCCTTGCCTCGTACCGGCCGTCGAGGAGTCCGATGGGTTCGCTTCATCTTGACCCCGCGGCTTCGCTCGCCAGCCGGTGGGAGCACCGCACCGTCGGGGAGCGGCCGACCCTTCTCGCGAGCGGTCGGGGCGCCTCGGCGATGGTGCACACTTCGGACTCGAATCGCACAGGCAGCGCGGCGGAGATGCAGCGGAGGTTCGCGCGCGACGCAGCCGAGTGGATCGCCACACAGTCAGCGAAGTCAGGATCGCGTCGCACGCTCGTGTTCGCCCCCCCGCACCTGCTCGGCCTCTTGCGCGACGAGATGCCCGAAGCCTCTGCCGCCGAACTGCTGCACGGAGACCTTGTTCGCCTGAGCGCGGGCGAACTCGCGGCGCACCCTGCGGTCGTCGCGGCGCTCTCCACCGCCCCGGCTCGCTGAAGCACGAAACGACCACCCACGAGGACCGACCGATGACGACGATGGCCTGGAAGCGCGGAGACATGGTGGCGCGGCAACTCCGCGCGCGCGGCATTTCCGATCAGCGGGTGCTCGAGGCCTTCCTCGAGGTGCCGCGCGAGCGTTTCGTGCCTGCGCGACACCACGACCTTTCCTACGAGGATGCGCCGCTTCCGATCGAGGAGGGGCAGACCATCTCGCAGCCGTACATCGTCGCGCTCATGCTCGAGGCGGCGAAGCTCGGGCCTGCATCGCGCGTGCTCGAGGTCGGCGCAGGCTCGGGATACGCGACCGCGGTCATCTCGCGCATCGCCGCCCGCGTGCATGCGATCGAATGGCATGACGCGCTCGCCGCGCTTGCCGCGGCACGCATGAAGGCGCTCGGCTACGACAACGCATGCATTCGGCAGGGAGACGGCACGCTCGGCTGGACCGACGAGGCGCCGTTCGACGCGATCATCGTGTCGGCGGGCGGGCCCGATGTGCCCCAGCCGCTGCTCGCGCAGCTCGCGATCGGCGGGCGCCTTGTCATTCCCGTCGGGCACGAACCGCGCTCGCAGGAGCTGCTGCTCGTCGTGCGGACGGGTGAGCACTCGTACGACCGTTCCTCGCTCGGCGCGGTGCAGTTCGTGCCGCTTGTCGGCAGCGGAGGCTGGGGGATCGACGGGCTCGAGGTGACGCCGCGCCGCGCGCAGCGGCCGCTGCGCGTTTCGACGCGCGAGGCGGCGCGCATCGAACAGGCGATCGCAGAGGCATGCGAGCCGTTCGACAGCGTCGCGCACGCGCCGCTCGACGCGCTGCTCGACCGCATCGGCAACGCTCGCGTCGTGCTGCTTGGCGAGGCGACGCACGGAACAAGCGAGTTCTACGCGATGCGCGCCCGCATCACCGAGGCGCTCGTCGCGCGCAAGGGCTTCAACATCGTCGCGCTCGAGGCCGACTGGCCCGACGCGGCCGCCGTCGACCGCGCCGTGCGTGGACGAGACGCCACGCCGCTGCGCGAGCCCATGTTCTCGCGGTTCCCCACCTGGATGTGGCGCAATCGAGAGATGGAGGCGTTCGTCGACTGGCTCACCGCCCGCAACCGATGCGTGCGCGAGGAGCGGCGAAAGACAAGCGTCCATGGCCTCGACATCTACAGCCTGAACAATTCGATCGGCGCGGTGCTCGACTATCTCGGGCGCACCGACGCGCAGGCCTCCGAGCGTGCACGGGAGCTCTACGCATGCTTCACGCCGTGGGAACGCGACCCCGGGACCTACGGTCGCGCCGTGACGGCGGGCCTGCTGGCGGGATGCGAGCGCGAGGCGCTTGCGGCGCTCGATGCGCTTCTCGCCGAGCGCCTGCGCTACCTGAAGGGCGACGCCGATGGCTTCTTCGACGCCGCGCGCAACGCCACCGTGGTGCACGAGGCCGAGAAGTACTACCGCGCGATGTACCGCGGCTCGAAGGAGTCGTGGAACCTGCGCGACCGCCACATGTTCGAGACGCTGCTCGCGCTTCTCGAGCACAGGGGGCCCGAAGCGCGCGCGGTGGTCTGGGCGCACAACTCGCATGTCGGAAACGCAAGGGCGACCGAGATGTCGCAGCACGGCGAGCTGAACCTCGGGCAGCTGGTGCGGGAGCGCTTCGCCGGCGAGGCCTATTCGATCGGGTTCGGCACGGACCACGGGACCGTCGCCGCGGCGAGCGACTGGGATGGACCGATGGAGTTCAAGGAAATCCGCCCCGCGCACCCCGACAGCTACGAGCATCTTTGCCACGCCTCGGGCGTGCCTGCGTTCATGCTGCCGCTGCGCGCGCCGCACCGGCTGGGCGTACGGACCGCGCTGCTCGCGCCACGCCTCGAGCGCGCGATCGGCGTGATCTACCGGCCCGCGACGGAGCTCGTCAGCCATTACTTCGAGGCGACGCTGCCGCTGCAGTTCGACGAGTGGATCTGGATCGACGAGACGACCGCGGTGGGCGCCGCGGGGGCCGCGACGGCGTCCGCGGCGCCCGAGACCTATCCCTTCGGCCTGTAGCCCTGCACACGCGACACGGCGGGGACGGCGCGCGTGCCGGCCCCGCCGTTTCGCATCGGGACTCGTGCATGCCGTGCAAGCAAAACGACAGGCGGCGGAGCGCGTGCTCCGCCGCCTGTCTTTCTCCACCACCGATGGGGCCTACCGCGACGATCCGGCCGGCTCGAGCGCCGACTTGTTGAGGGTCTCGGCGATCTTTGTCAGCGCCTCGTCGAAGCGGCGCTCCTCGGTGAGCGTCTTCAAGAGTTCCGACGCGGCGGTCGCGTGCCCGAGCAGCGAAGCCCAGGTCCGCGCGCAGCCATAGCCGGCGATCTCGTCGTGCTCGAGGCGCTGGATCGACGCGATGATGGCCGCGTCGCGGACATGGGGCTCGATCCTGCCTCGGCCTGCGATGGTCTCGCAATCCTCGAGCAGGCCCTTCGAGCCGTGGCTCTCCGACTTCCTCGGCTTCACGCCGAGTTCGCCGAAGACACGGTCGAGCCGGGCCAGATGCTGCTTCGTCTCTTCGAGGTGCGCACGGACCGCCTCGGCGAGCCTGGGCGAGCAGGTGCACGAGGCGATCTTGGCAAGCACGCTCTCGGAATGCACCTCCGCGGCGTACAGCTCGTTGAGCTGGCCGACGAGAAGGTCCTTGAGCGACTTGATGGATCCTGAACTGCTGGTTGTTGTGGCTGTCGCTGGCATGGATGCTCCCTTCAGCTCGGCACGGCGATGCGGCGCGCCGCCGGCTTGATCTCGACACGGCGCGTGCGCTGGCCGGGCTTCTTGGCGATGCGGATGGTGACGACCCCGTTGTCGGCGTCGGCGACGACCTTGTCAGGGTCGATCGACTCGGGAAGCTCGATGACGCGGCGGAACGAGCCGAAGCGGCGCTCGCAGCGGTAGAAGTCCTCGCCGTCGCACTCCTCCTTCTCCTCCTTCTTGCCCGAGATGTTGAGCGTCGTGCCCGCGACGGTGATCTCGAGGTCGCGCGGCGAGATCCCAGGGATCTCGCCGCGCACGACGACCTCGTCTTCGCTCTCGCTCACATCAACCGCCGGCACCCAGCCCTCGGGGCGCATGGTGCCGAACTCGCCCGACCCCGTCGACGCGCCGACGAAGCGGCCGAGCATGCGGTCCATGTCGTTGCGCGCGCGGGTGAATTCCTCGATCAACGGATTCCTGTTCCAGAATGCCATGCTCATCTGTCCCTGCCTTTCCACTTCACATGTCGTCGGAAAAGCCGCGGCGGAACGCCCGCCGCGGCGGTTTGACTGCGATTGCCGTTCCCAGTGCCGTACCGAGCCCATCACGCGTACGGATCGACCACCAGCTGGTCGTCGAGGCGGCGCACTCCGGGGGCGAATCCCACCACGCGGTCGACGGCGTTGCGCTCGGCCCACGAGCGGATGCGCCCCGTGAGGGTGACGACGCCGTCCTTCACCGACACGCCGATGCGCCTCGCCTCACGCTCGGCCTGGCGCTCGAGCGCGTCCTCGATCTCGAGCTTGATGCGCTCGGCGTCGACGGGCTTCGCCTGGACCGAGATCATGTTCACGACGCCGCGCACGCCCGTGAGCCCGCGGACGACGCGCTCGGCGTCGGCGCGCTGCGCCCAGGTCTGCACGAGGCCCTCGAGGGTGACCACCCCCATCGACACGGTCGAGATGATCTTCTCGTCGGGCACGAACGCGTCCCACTGCAGCGTGTCGCGCACCGCGCGCGCAAGCTCGGAGTCGCCGCGCGCACCGACCGAGGGCACCTTGACCTGCAGCTCGTCGACCACATCGAGCACGCCGTGCACGCGGTGCGCCGCGTCGCGCGCGGCGAGCTTCTTCGCGTACACATCCACGGTGCCGACGAGCGTGACGATGCCGTCGCGCACCTGCACGCCGAGGTCGGTCTCCTTGATGCGCGTGTCCCACTTCAGCTCGTTGAGGACATCGGTCTTGATCTGGGAATCGCTCTTGATGATCGCGGTTGTCATGTCTCGTGCTCCGTTCCTGCGTGTTTGCGTCGCGCGGCGGCGGTCGCCAGCGCACGGGACAAGCATTGCGCGCGGACGACGCGCGACCACGGGGATCGCTGCTTGTTCACGCGACGGCGCGAACAGGGAAGCTTGCGCGTCGACGCGCGCGGGGATGCGGCAAGACTCACTGTGCCGCGAGCGACGGCGCGGGGCTACCGCGCGCGAATCACGGCGCAACACGACAGGAGCAAGCGATGGAACGAGGACATACTTCGGTATTCGACGAGACGGGCGACCTGCAGCGCGAGATCGACCGGCTGCGCGCGGACCTGCGGCAGTTGCGCGGCGACATCTCGTCGCTCGGCGGCGACGGTGCGCGTGCGGCGCGCGTGGGCATCGCCGAGGCGCTGCGCGCGGCGGGCTCGCAAGGACGCACCGCGCTCGAGGGCGCGGAGAAGCAGATCGCGACGCATCCGATCCTTGCGGTGGGCGCGGCGCTGGCGGTCGGCATGCTGCTTGGCTACCGCGCGAACGGGAGGAATTGACGCATGTGGAGCATCGCCACGATCGCCGCGGGTCTTCTTGAGTTCGCCGAGGCCGAGGGGCGCCGGCTGCGGCGCGGCGTGGTTGCGACGGCGAGGGCGGTCGCGTGGACCGCCCTCGCCGCGCTTGCTGCCGCATCCGCGCTCGGGCTCGTGACCTACGGAGCCTATCTCGAGGGGGCCGCGCTGGGGCGGCCGAGCTTCGGCGCCTTTCTCGCCGCCGCGGTCGCAGCGGGCGGCGCCTTTGCCGCACGGCTGCTCGCCCGGCGGGCCTAACCCCGCAGCCAACTGGTACAACGCAGCGATGGGCATTTCGCACCATCGCAGCGACCGCGACTATGTGCTCGGCACGCACGATGCCGAGATCGAGCGTCTCGGCTTCCAGCACGCCGTCTGGCGCGACGAAGTGCTGGCCGCGTGGGGCGGCGCAGGCATCGGACGCGGTTCGCGCGTGCTCGATGTCGGCGCAGGCCCAGGCTTCGCGACGCTCGATCTCGCCGAGATCGTGGGCGATGTCGGGGAAGTCGTCGCGGTCGAGCGCAGCACGCGGTTCCTCGAGCTCCTCAAGGGCGAGGCGCAGGCGCGCGGCCACCGCAACATCCGAACCGCCGAACTCGACCTCATGCACGACCCCCTGCCCCCGCCGTCCGTGGGCGCAGGCTTCGATGCGGCCTGGTGCCGTTGGGTTGCGTGCTTCGTGCCCGATCCAGGGCTGCTCGCGCGGCGCATGGCGGAAGCGCTTCGCCCGGGCGGCACGGCGGTCTTCCACGAGTACCACGAGTACGCCACCTACCGCATTCTGCCCGTGCGGGCCGAAATCACGGCGTTCGTCGAGGCCGTCTTCGAAACCTGGCGCGCCCAGGGCGGCGAACCGAACATCGCCCGCGTCCTGCCGCGGCTCCTGGTCGATGCGGGGCTCGAGATCGTCTCGGTGCGCCCGCTTGCGCGCGCGGCGCGTCCGGGCGAGGAACTGTGGAACTGGCCTGCAGGCTTCGTGCGCGTCAATACCCCGCGGCTCGTCGAGATCGGTGCCCGCACCGTGGCCTGGGGCGAGTCGGTCCTGAAGGCCGTCGACGAGGCCGAGCGCGACCCTGCGTCGGTCTTCATCACCCCCACCGTGCTCGAGATCGTCGCGCGGAAGATCTGAACGGTTCGGATCGCTCGACGCACCCCACATCGGGGAAATGTTCGCGTACGCTGCTCGGCCGCACCCTTCACGGACCCGACCCGTGCTTCCATCGACGGCCAACGGCCACACCGACTGCGACCTCGACTCCTCGCATGCCTGCACCGTGCGGGATCTTCCTTTTGGCGCAGGACTGTTCGCGCTGCGCAGGTTCGCAGCGGGCGACGCGATCCTGGCGATCAACGGGCGCATGCAGTCGGGCCCGACGCGCTACTCGATCCAGCTCGATGTCGACGCGCACATCGAGGCCGACGCCGCGCTGCCCGATGCCGAGATGCGCGTGCGGCATCCGTGGCGCTTCCTGAACCACGCGTGCGAGCCGAACGCAGGCGTCGCGGGCCGCACGCTGGTCGCGCTGCGGAACATCGAGCCGGGCGATCAGCTCACCTTCGACTACACGACGACCGAGGCGGACATGGCCGAGCCGTTCGACTGCCACTGCGGCACGGACGCATGCATCGGTCGCGTGCGCGGGTTCGCGCATCTCTCCGACGAGTTGAAGCGGCAACGCGCGACACGCATCGCGCCCCACCTGCGCGCGCTCATCGGCGCCGCGCGCTGAAACATCGACCATGAGCGGCCCCGCGGCGCCAGCGACGAATCCGCCGACGACGATCCTCGACCTCTTCGCAGAGGCGTGCGCGCGACATGGCGACCTCGTCGCGCTCGACATCCCTCCCGACGGCGCGCGGGCGCGCTGCACGAAGACCTACGCCGAGCTCGACGCGATGGCCGAGCAAGTGGCGGGCCTGGTGGCCGCCAGCCTTGGCGCACGACCCGTGCGCGACGCCGTCGTCGCGCTTGCGCTGCCGCGCACCGACCCGTGGCTCTACGCCGCGATGCTCGGTTCGATGCGCGCGGGGTGCGCATATGTGGCGATCGACCCTGCGTTTCCCGCGCGCCAGGCGGCGGAGATCGTGCGCGATGCGGCGGCGGTCGCCCTCGTCGCCGAGCGCGCGCGCGCCGACGACATCTCGATGGAAGGCGGCCTCGCTCCGCTCGTGACGACCGAGGACCTCGCGCGGGCGCCTCGCCTGCAGGGCGGCGGCGCGCCCGCTCCGCACGACCTCGCGTATGTCATCTACACCTCGGGCACCACGGGCAGGCCAAAGGGCGTCGAGATCGAGCACCGCTCGATCCTGAATCTCGTCGCCGCGGACATGCCCGAGTTCGGGCTCGGTCCGCACGACCGCATCGCGCAAGGCTCGTCGGCGAGCTACGACTCGAGCGTCGAGGAGATCTGGCTCGCGTGGGCCGTCGGCGCGACGATCGTGGTGATGGACGACGCCACCGCGCGCCTCGGGCCGGATCTCGTCGAGTGGCTGGTGCGCGAGCGCGTGACCGTGCTGTGCCCGCCGCCCACGCTCTTGCGCGCGCTTGCGTGCGACGACCCCGCACGCATGCTGCCCGCGATCCGCCTGCTTTATGTCGGCGGCGAGGCGCTGCCGCAGGATGTCGCAGACCTCTGGTCGCAGGGCCGCCGGCTTGAGAACGGCTACGGGCCCACCGAATGCACCGTCACCTGCCTGCGCTCGACGGTGCGCGCGGGCGAACCCGTGACCATCGGCCGCGCGGTGCCGAACGCGACGGCGCATGTGATCGACCCCGAGGACCCCGCGTTGCGCGTGATCGACGGCGACGCGCAGGGCGAGCTGGTGGTGGGTGGAGCGTCGCTCGCACGCGGGTATCGCGGCCAGCCCGAGACCACGGCCGCGCGCTTCATCGAGCACCCGTCGCTCGGCCGCGTGTACCGCACGGGCGACCTCGTGCATCGCGACGCGCGGGGCGAATTCCACTACCACGGCCGCATCGACGCGCAGGTGAAGCTGCGCGGCTACCGCATCGAGCTCGGCGCGATCGACGCGCGGCTCGCGGCGCACGAAACGGTGCGCGAGGCCGCGGCCACCGTCGAGGGCGAAGGCGCGCAGCGACGGCTGGTGGCGCATGTCGTGCTCGCCGCAGGCGCGGCGCTCGACGCCGACGCGCTGCGTGCGTTCGTCGCCGCAGAACTTCCTGCGTACATGGTGCCCGTGGCCATCGCCTCGATCGACGCGTTGCCGCGCTCGATCGGCGCGAAGCTCGACCGCAAGCGGCTTCCTGAGATTCGAAGTGCCCGCGCCGATGCGAAGCCGCATGTGGCGGCGGTCACCGAAACCGAGCGCGCGGTCGCGGAGGCGTTCGCATTTGGCGCGGCAAGCCCCGTCTCGGTCGAGGCGGATCTCTTCGACGATCTCGGCCTCGATTCGCTGACGGTCGCGATCGCAGTCTCGCGCATGCGTGCGCACGATTCGCTGCGCGCCGCCACGGTGCGGCTCGCCTACACGCACCGCACCGTGCGCGGCATCGCGGCGGCGGTCGATGCCGTGCGCGCGGCAAGTGCGCCGAGCACGCGTCAAGAGCGCAGTCCTGCGCAGGGAACCTCGCGCCCGATGCTCGTGGCGACGGCGCAGTGCGCATTCCTCTGCGTGATGCTGCTCGCCGCGTCGCAACTGACTTGGATTCCGAACGCGGGCGGCCTTGTCGCCGAAGCGATGACCGACTCGCCCGCAGCCATCGCCGTCCTTGCCGCTGTCACCGCGCTCGGCGTCGCGGCGTACTGCACGGGCGCCATCGCGCTCGCAGCGCTGGCGAAGTGGGTCCTGATCGGACGCTATCGCGTCATGCGCGTGCGCGCGTGGAGCGGCTTCCATCTGCGGCATTGGGCCGTCGTGCGCGTTGCGGCGCTGATCCCCTGGGATCTGCTCGAGGTCACGGGGCTTGCACCCGTCGTACTGCGACTTCTCGGCGCGCGCATCGGGCGCGGCGTGCACATCCATCGCGGCGTGCGCCTGACCGACGGTGGATGGGACCTGCTCACGCTCGAGGATGGCGCGACGGTCGGACAGGACGCGTGCCTTCGCACGCTCGAGCTTGAGGCGGGCACCCTGGTGTTCGGCCCGGTGACCATGCGGCGAAACTCCACGCTCGAGACGCGCGCGGGCCTCTCGCCTGGCGCGGAGCTCGGCGAAGGCAGCATCCTGCGGCCGCTTTCGAACCTCGCTGCAGGCGCCGTGCATATGAACGCCGTGCTCGACGGCGTGCCCGCGGTGCGCATGGCCGACGCGCCCTCCGTGCCCACCGTCGAACCCTCGGCAGCCACGCCGCGACGCGCCGCCATGACCGCAGCGCTCGCGGTCGCGGTGATCGGCGCCATCGCGCTGCCATGGGCGGCCGCGCTCTGGCTGCTCGGATTTCACGCCGATTCCGCGCTCCGCAGCGACCTGTTCGACGGCGATTCGGTGTTCCCGAGCGGTCTGGGCCTCGCGCGGCTCGCAGCGGCGGTCGTCGTCGCCGGTGCGCTGACGGTGCTCTTCGAGGCGCTGCTCGTACGCCTCCTCGGTCGTGCGCCGCGCGGCGCGTACGCGCTCGGATCATTCGCCGCCTCGCGCATGTCGCTGCAGTCGATGCTCGTCGAATCGGCGGGCAAGTGGCTGTCGGGCACGCTGATGTGGCCCATCTGGCTCAACCTCGCGGGCGCGCGCATCGGCCGCGGCTGCGAGATCTCGACGGTGACCGATGTCATTCCGTCCACGGTCACGATCGGCCGCGAGACCTTCTTCGCCGACGGCATCTATCTCGGGGGGCCACGCCTCCACGCGGGAACGGCCACCATCGAGCCCGTCGAGCTCGGCGAGTCGTGCTTCGTCGGAAACCACGCGGTGCTGCCCGCAGGCACGCGGCTCGCGCCGGGCACGCTTGTCGGCATCTCGACACGCGGCGACGGATTGCCGTACGAAACAGGGGCTTCGTGGTTCGGGCACCCCGCGTTCCGCCTGCCGAAGCGCGAGATCGTCGACATGCCGCGCGAGTTGACGCACGACCCGACGATCGTGCGCCGGTTGAACCGCTGGCTCTGGGAACTCGCGCGCTTCCTCCTGCCGATCGGCCCCATGTTCGTGGGCCTCGCGTGGTTCCGCGCGATGGAGATGGCCGAAGGTGCGACGAGCGGCGTGGTGTTCAGGCTTGTGGCGCTGCCGCTCGGCGTGCTCGGCGCGCTGGCGGCGCTGGCGCTTGCGGTGGTCGCGATGAAGTGGCTGCTCATCGGCCGCGTGAGGCCCGCCACCCACGCGTTGTGGAGCTGCTGGTGCAGCCGATGGGACTACCTGTATGTCGCATGGGGCATGTGGGCGAGCGTGCCGCTCGGGTTCCTCGAGGGGACGCCGATGCTCGTCGGCTACCTGCGCGCGATGGGCTGCCGCATCGGGCGCCGCGCGCTGCTCGGCCACGGGTTCGCGCATGTGGTCGACCCAGACATGCTGCGGTTCGGCGACGATGTCACCGTCGACGCGCTGTTCCAGGCGCACACCTTCGAGGACCGCGTGCTCAAGGTCGACCATGTCGACCTCCGCGACGGCTGCACGGTGCTTCCGAACACGGTGATCCTCTACGGCGCCGAAGTGGGCGCGGGCGCCACCGTCGCGCCGCACTCCGTCGTCATGAAGCGCGAGCGGCTGTCGCCGGGGCTCCGCTACGAAGGCGCGCCGACTCAGCCTGCGTGAGTTCCCGTGGTTTCCTCGGAAAGTCCGTCGGGGCCGTGGATCGGTCGCCGCATGTCCTGCGCGATGATCCATGCAAGGAGCACGACGGGCGGCACCATGCTCCATCGGGGAAACCAGCCGAATGCGTATGTTCCCGCGACGGCTCCTGCGATGAACGAAAGCGCGAGCGTCAGGAGCAGCGCAAGACGCGGCATGATCGAAGCCCCATCGCCGTCGCCTTGCGCGAACATGCGGCGAAACACCGCGAGTCGCGCGCACTCGTGCCCGATGTCGGTCAGTATTCCCGTGAGATGCGTGGTGCGCACGACGCCCTGCGAGATGCGCGTGATCGTGGCGTTCTGCACACCCATCGCCAGCGTGCCGATCACGCCCATCCACCAGAGTCCGGCGCCCGTTTCGGCGGCCGAAGGATCATGCAGCTCGACACCGACGCCGAACGCGACGAGCAGCGAAAGCTCGATCGCAGCGGGCAGCACATAGACGCGCCGCCATCCGCGGCTGCGGGCGAACTCGATCGCAAAACCCGCGAGAAACGCGCCGAACACGAACGCGGCGAGCAGGACCGCCACGAAGCGCGCCTGCGCGTACGACCCTTCCGCCATGCTGCGGCCGAGCGCGCCCGCATGCCCCGTCATGTGGCTCGTGACGATGCCGCAGGTCATCAGCGCGACGAGGTTGACATACCCCGCGATCCATGCGAGCGAGATCGCAAGTCGAGACTGAAGCACCGTCGATGGAACCACGGGAATCCGCATGCGGTCGAGCCAATTCATCGACCTGATTGCGCCGATCCGCGCAGAGGTGCGGCGCGCAGACGCAGGCTGTTCACCACGACGCTCACGCTGGAAAGCGCCATCGCGGCGCTCGCGGCGACGGGCGGAAGCATGACGCCAGCGACCGGCCAGAGCGCGCCTGCGGCGAGCGGCACGAGCACCAGGTTGTAG
>JAJTGK010000155.1 GCA_021297815.1 Planctomycetaceae bacterium | reverse complement strand
CGCTGCGCGCGCTGGTGCGCGCGGCCTTCCCGTCGCGCGAGATCCTGCCGCGCGGCCCGTTCCACGCGCGTGCGGCCGAGGCGATCGCCCGCCTCGCGCGGTAATCTGCGCGACTCCCCCTGCAGCTTGAACCCGAACTCACGAGCGACCCGATGTCGACCGCCGCCGCAAACCCGTCCTTCGTCACGCGCACCTGGAACGACGCCGACGCCGCGCGGCTCGACCCCGTCGGGCTCCTCGTCTACCGCTCGAACAGGCTCGGCGACGACCAGCGCGTGACCAACACGGGCGGCGGCAACACCTCGAGCAAGGTCGTCGAGAAGGATCCGCTCACGGGCAAGTCCGAGCGCGTCCTCTGGGTGAAGGGCTCGGGCGGCGACCTGCGCACGGCGGGCCGCGAGTTCTTCGCGTCGCTCTCGATGGAGAAGCTCGAGCAGCTGAAGTCGGTGTACGCGGCGCGCACGCCGCGCGGCATCAAGACGCAGGCCGAGGACGACATGGTCGACCTCTACCGCCACTGCACCTGGAACCTGAATCCGCGCGCGACCTCGATCGACACGCCGCTGCACGCGTTCGTGCCGCGCGCGCATGTCGACCACACGCATCCGAACGCGCTGATCGCGATCGCCGCGTGCACGCGCGGCGAGGAGGTGATGCGCGAGGTCTTCGGCACCGAGCTCGAGTGGCTTCCGTGGATGCGCCCTGGCTTCGAGCTCGGCCTCGCGCTCGAGAAGCTGTGCAAGGACCATCCGAACGCGGTCGGCGCGATCATGGGCCAGCACGGCCTCATCAACTGGGCCGACGACCCGCGCGAGTGCTACGACCTCACGCTGTCGCTGATCTCGCGCGCGGCGGCGTACCTCGCGGCGCACGACCGCGGTGCGAAGACCTTCGGCGGACGGAAGGTCGCGAACGCGTCCGACGACGCGCGCCGCGCGCTTCTCGTCAAGTTCCTGCCGTTCCTGCGCGGCAAGGTCTCGACGCGCCGCCGCATGGTCGGCACCGTGCAGCACGACGCCGCGATGCTCGACTTCGTGTCGAGCCACGACGCGGCGCGGCTCGCCGAGCTCGGCACCTCGTGCCCCGACCACTTCCTGCGCACGAAGATCAAGCCGCTCTTCATCGACTTCGACCCGAACACGGGCTCGTTCGAGGAACTCTGCGCGAAGACCGAGGCGGGCCTCGCCGCGTATGTGAAGGACTACGCGGCGTACTACGAGGCGTGCAGGCACCCCGACAGCCCCGCGATGCGCGCGCCCGAGCCCACGGTGATCCTGATCCCGGGCATCGGCATGATCGCGTGGGGCTCGTCGAAGTCGGAGAGCCGCACGACCGCCGAGTTCTACCGCTGCGCCGTCGAGGTGATGAAGGGCGCCGAATCGATCGGCGGCTACCGCGCGCTGCCGCGGCAGGAGGCGTTCGACATCGAGTACTGGCGCCTCGAGGAGGCGAAGCTGCAGCGCATGCCGAAGCCGAAGCCGCTCGCGGGGCATGTGAGCGTGATCGTGGGCGCGGGCAGCGGCATCGGCCGCGTGGCTGCGTCGTACTTCTCGGCCGACGACGCGTGCGTGGCATGCGTCGATCTCGACGGGAAGGCCGCCGAGGGCGCTGCGAAGGAGCTCGAGAAGTCGGTGGGTACGGGGATCGGCGTCGCGGGCAGCGGCATCTCGTCGTGTGGCCCTGCGATCGCGCTTTCGTGCGATGCGACCGACCGCGCGGCCGTGCGCCGCATGCTCGACGAGGTCACGCTCGCCTACGGCGGCATCGACGAACTCGTCGTGACGGCGGGGCTCTTCCCGACGCCAGGCGCCGACGGCCGCACCAGCGACGCCGACTTCATGCGTTCGATGCAGGTGAATGTGCTCGCGCCCGCGGTGCTCGTCGAGGAGGCCGCGGCGACGATGTCGGCGCAGAAGCTCGCGTGCAGCGCGGTGGTCACGACGAGCGTGAACGCGGTCGTCGCCAAGAAGGGTTCGAGCGCGTACGACGCGTCGAAGGCGGCGGCGAACCACCTGGTGCGCTCGCTTGCCGTCACCTTCGCGCCGTTCGTGCGTGTGAACGCCGTCGCGCCCGCGACCGTGATCGAGGGCAGCACGATGTTCCCGCGCGCGCGCGTGATCGCGAGCCTGAAGAAGTACGCGATCGCGCACGACGAGTCGATGACCGACGCCGAGCTCATCGCCTGCCTCGGCCGCTTCTACGCCGACCGCACGCTGCTCAAGACGGTGATCACGCCGCGCGACCAGGCCGCGGCGATCCGCTTCCTCGCAGGTCCCGAGAGCTCGCGCACGACGGGGCAGGTCCTCCATGTCGACGGTGGCCTCGCCGACGCGTTCGTCCGCTGAAAGAAGGGAATTCCATGCAGCGAGTGTGCTTCACGCTTCAGGTCAAGCCCGACCGCATCGACGCGTACCGCGAGAGCCACAAGGCCGTGTGGCCCGAGATGCGCGCCGCGCTCTCGCGCCACGGGTGGACGAACTACTCGATCTTCCTGCGCGACGACGGCCTGTTGATCGGCTACCTCGAGACGCCCGACTTCAAGAAGGCCGTCGCGGGCATGCAGGGCGAGGAAGTGAACGCGCGCTGGCAGAAGTCGATGGTCGACTACTTCGTCGCGCTTCCCGGCGGCCGCGCCGACACCTCGATCGTGCCGCTTGAAGAGGTCTTCCGCCTCGATTGACGGCGCGCGTTGGCGCACCGCGTCGCAGCGTGCGTCGGCTTGTTGCGGCGTTCGTCGCAGCTCCAGCTAGCGGCACACACCCCACGCGCCGAGCAGCAGCGAGAGGTCCTGCGCGTTCGTCGAGCCGTCGCCGTTGATGTCGCCGCCCGCGGTGCCCCAGGCGCCGAGGAGCAGCGCGAGGTCGGGTGCCTCGATCGTGCCGTTGCCGTCGAGGTCGCCCGCGCAGGCGCCGCAGCCGTTGCCCGATTCGCAGCAGTCGGGAATGCCGTTCGCGTTGCCGTCGATCTCGGTGCCGTCGGCGATGTCGCACTCGTCGGGCACGCCGTTCGCGTTGCAGTCGTCGGGCAGCGTGCCATTGAAGCCGTAGGCGCGCACGAGGCCGTTGTCGTTGATCAGATAGCCGTAGATCGCGGCGTTGCTCAGGTTGTTCGGGTCGATGGGGTCGCCGATCGACACCCAGGTGCGCTGGTTCGGGTTCGAGTTGGTGTCGACGCCGAGCGGGAACTGGTTGCCGAAGGTGTCGCGGAAGATCACGCCCGCGAAGAACGAGGTGCCCGCGGGCCCGATGTAGGTCGGCGCGATGTCGATGTCGTTGAAGATGCTCGTGTTGCCGTTCGCGGCCACGGCGTCGGCGGTCGCGATGACCTGTGCGTCGGACGGCTCGCCGTCGCCGTTCGGGTCGTTCCACAGCGCGACGCGGTAGGGCACGCCTGCGAAGGCGTTGCCGAGCACCACGCTGATCCGCGAGATCGTCTCGCCGCCCTGTTCGGCGTTGTACTGGTTGAGCCACAGGATGTCGACGACGCCGCCCGCGCCGTAGTTGCCCTCGCGCGTGCCGTCGTCGCGGAAGTACTCGACATCGAGCGGCGGCTCGCCGAGCTGGCACTCGTCGGGCACGAGGTCGCTGTTGCAGTCGAGGCTTGTGCCGCCCGCGATGTCGGCCGAGTCGAGCACGCCGTTCGTATTGCAGTCCTCGCATTCGTCGGGCTTGCCCGAGGCGTCGATGTCGTCGCTTGTGCCGCTCGCGATGTCGCACGAGTCGGGCACGCCGTTCGCGTTGCAGTCCGCGCCCTCGAGCTCGCAGCCGTCGGGCACGCCGTTCGCGTTGCAGTCGAAGCCGAGGAGCTGGCACTCGTCGGGCACGAGATCGCCGTTGCAGTCGGCGCTCGTGCCGAAGGCGATGTCGCTCGAATCGAGCACGCCGTTCTCGTTGCAGTCCTCGCACTCGTCGGGGCGGCCCGAGTTGTCGACATCGGCGCTCGTGCCCGCGTCGATGTCGCACTCGTCGAGCACGCCGTTGCCGTTGCAGTCGTCCTCGGTGGTCGTCGAAAGGCCGCGCACCAGCCATTTTCCTGGGAAGAGCGCGCTCTCGATCGTCTCGAACTGCGCCGCGCCCGCGGCCAGGTTGTTCGGGTCGAACGGCGTGTCGCGCCCGATCACCCAGCAGCGGCCGAGGATCGGGTTGCCGCTCGTGTCGAGCGCGCCAGGGAAGTCGTTGCCGCCGACGGGCGCATAGGCGCCCACGAAGAACGAGGTCCCGTCGGGGCCGACCTCGGTGTCGGGAATGTCGACCGTCTTGAAGACGCCGAGCGGGCCCGTCGGCACCACCGCGCTCGCGAGCAGCTGCGCGTCGCTCGGGTTGCCGTCGCCGTTCGGGTCGCTCCACAGGCCCACGGTCGCGGTCGCGCCTGCGGGCATGAACACGAAGTTGATCTCGATGGCCTCGATCCTGCTCGCGCCGCGCTCGATGCGGTAGCTCGACAGCCACGCCATGTGCGAGCCCGCCGAGCGGATGCCGAACTCGGCGCCGCCGTCGTCGATGCGGTACGCGAAGTCCGAGCCGAGCTGGCACGCGTCGATGGTGCCGTCGGTGTTGCAGTCCTGCGCCGCGCCCGAGGAGATCTCGCAGCGGTCGAGGATGCCGTTCTCGTTGCAGTCGTTGGCCGCGATCTGGCAGTCGTCGGGAATGCCGTCGAGGTCGCAGTCGTTGCCCTTGAGCTGGCAGTCGTCGGGCACATCGTCGCCGT
>JAJTGK010000154.1 GCA_021297815.1 Planctomycetaceae bacterium | reverse complement strand
CAGGCACTGCACGGCACGTGCCAGGCACCACGCTTTTGACGCGGCGTCGCGTTTCCGACACCGCGGCATTGCACGAATTTCGCCGCTCTCCAGCGAGTTTCCCGGCGCCATCATGCGCAGGAATGCCGTGAACGCGGGGTGCCTGGCACATGCCAGGCGGTGCCAGGCACTGCACGGCACGTGCCAGGCACCGGTCGGAGAGCGGACGGGCGGTGCGCGCCCCCCACCCGCGCTTTGCTACTTGCCGATCTCTGCCGTCACGAATGGCTCGATGTTCTTGCGACGCGCTTCAGGCATCGCGGCGAGCACCGCACGCGCCCGTACCGCCCATCGTTCGGCCGATGCCGCATCGCCCGCCTTCATCGAAGTGCCCGATGTGATCGCGAAGAGAACCGCCGCCTGCTGCAGCACATCCGCTGCAGGCGCTCCCTTCGCAAGGATCCCCTCGAACACCTCCGATGCAGCCGAGCTGGTCGCCGCAGCCTCCGCGATGCGGCCGAGGCCGACGAGCGTCTTCGCCTCGCGTGACGCGAGATACGCGCCGCGGCGCGGATAGAGCTCGCTTTCGGGTGCGAGTTGCGCCGCGCGTGCGAGGTCTGCCCGCGCGAGTTGCGTGCGCTCGAGCGCCTCGGGCGCACGGCCGATCTCCTCGAGCGTCTGCGCGAGGCTCTCGTAGCCAAGCGCCCTGTCGCTCAGCGCCTCGTGGCTGTCGGGCGCACGCTCGACGCGTTCGGTCGCCGTCGTGCAGGCGGCCTGCAGGCCCGCCACCGCGTCGGCCGCCCTGCCTGCGCGCACGAGCGCACGGCCGCGCGCGAGTTCGGCCAGCATGACCTCGCGCGCCACGCGCGCATCGTCTGGGCGCGCGGCCGCCAGTTTGCTGCGAATCGCAAGCACTTCCTCGGCAAGCGCCAGCGACCGCTCCGCGTCACCCGACTGCTCGGCGCGCGACTGCTCGACCTGCAGGCCCTTCGCGAGCAACCTCGCGAGGTCAAGGTCGTCTGGCTCGAGTGCGAGCAGCGAACGGCGAATCGCAATCGCACGGCCCTGCATCTCGATGCTTCCCGCCCGATCGCCCTGCTTCTCGGCGATCTCGCCGAGTTCGCCAAGCACGACCGCATGCAGAAGCCGCTCGTCCTTCGACGCACCGAGCCCACGCGCGGCAAGCAGCGTCTCGGCCTCGCCAAGCTTCTCGCGCGCTGCGGGAAGATCCCCCGCCACGCGCGCCGTGTCCGACCAGAAGAGCAGCGTCCGCGCGAGCTCGAGGTTGAGCCCCGCCTGATCCGCGTCGGCCGCCGACGCCTTCAGGCGCCGGAGGATCGCACCGCTCTTCTCGTATGAAGCCCGCGCCGATGCGTAGTCGCCCGCGCCCTCGCCGCGCGCGTCGCCACGCACGCGGCCAAGCCCGCGGTAGCCGAGCGCGAGCAACCGGTCGAAGTTCGCATCGGCCACCCGTTCGCCCGCGATGGAATCCTGCTTCTCAAGCGACTCGATCTGCCGGCTCACCGCGTCCGCGAGCAGGCCGCGCAGCTCGGCGCCACCCTGCATCGGCCGCAGCTTCTCGTAGAAGCTCGTGAGCATGGTGTCGCTCAGCTCGCGCACCTGACCAAGCCGCATCTCCGCGAGCTGCCGCTCTGCGTCCTGGAGCTTCAGCGCCGCGGCCTCGCGATCGCTCGCCGCACGCGCGCGCTCGGCGAAGTACAGCCCCGACACGCCGCCAAACGCCCCCATCACCGCAAGCGACGCGATCGCCACGGGCACGCGGTTCCTGCGCACGAACCGCGACGCCCGACCGAGCGCACCCGTCTTGCGCGCCTCGATCGGCTCGCTGCGCAGATGCCGCTCCACATCCACGGCCATCGCCTCGGCCGAGCCGTAGCGCGCCGTCGGGTTCTTTTCGAGCGCATGCAGCACGATCACATCGAGGTCGCCGCGCAGCCTTCGGCTCAGCCGGTCGACGGGAACGCCGCGCGCCTTCGACGCGGTCTCGGGCTTCACCTCGCGCTGCACGAGCCGCGTCGTGCCGTCGACACCCGTCTCGACATGCAGCGCCTCGCTCGGCCGCGACACCACCGTGCTCGGCTGCGGCGGCTCCTCCTCGCACACGATCCGCTCGAGCTCGCGCATGATGCGCGTGCGGATTCGGTACGGGCGCTGGCCCGTGAGCAATTCGTACAGGATCACGCCGAGCGAATAGACATCGCTCGGAGTCCCGATCATCTGCCCGCGGATCTGCTCGGGGCTCGCGTACTCGGGCGTGAGCACGCGCAGTTCGGGCGCCGTCGGGTCGACGACGACGGGCGCCAGGCTCGCGTCGACGAGCTTCGCGATGCCGAAGTCGAGCAGCTTCACCGTGCCGTCCGAGGTCACGATGATGTTCGATGGCTTCAGGTCGCGGTGCACGACCAGCCGCGAGTGCGCGTGGTGCACGGCCTTGCACACCTGCACGAACAGCTTCAGGCGCGCCTCGATGCTCAGCCTGCGTTCGTCGCAGAAGCGGTCGATGGGCAGGCCGTCGACATACTCCATGACGAAGTACGGGCGTCCGTCGTCGACGCTGCCTGCGCCGTACAGCCGCACGATGTTCGGATGCTCGAGACCCGCGAGCAGCTGCCGCTCGAGCGCGAAGCGCGCAAGGATGTCCTCGGTGTCCATGCCGCGCCGCACCAGCTTCACGGCGACCTGGCGGTGGAACTCCTCGGTCTCCTGCACGGCGAGCCAGACCGATCCGAGGCCGCCGCGGCCGAGCTCGCGCACGAAACGCAGCCCCGCCGCCGACGGCGCGACCGAATCGCGGTCGTCGCCAATCCGCACCGAACTGGCGCTCTGCGCCGACAACGGGCGCCCGGACGAGGGCTTCCCGGACTCGGGCTTCCCCGACTCAGGCTTCCCCGACGCGGGTGGCTGGCCGCCGAATCCTCGACCGCTTCCAGGCGCAGACGAAGGCGGCGTGACGGGAAGTTCCGCGGTCTCGCCTGGAATCGGTTCTTCGGGCCTGTCGGTCGGCATGGTCATCTCCATCGAACAGCGGCCACGCAACGCGCGGTCCTCATCTTGGGCGGAATGCCCAAGGTGGCCCTCTGGAAGCGCCACCCGAGCCGCCGACCCGCACCCGCAACGCCAATGTACGGGCAATTCGCCCAAAACTCTCAGCGCGGCGCCGCGCCAGGCGGCAGAACGCCCATCGCCGCGAGGCGTGCCAGCACCGACTCGGTCGAGAGCGTCGTTCCCAGGCGGTCGGCGACGAGCGGCAGGCCGAGCGGTGTCGGCCGCACGGGCTCGCGCACGAGGAGCGGCCCGGCCTCGAGCCGCTCGAGCGTCCGCGCAAGCCGACCCTCCTCGAACTGCCGGTCGAGCACCTCCGCCTCCGACTGCCGCAAGAGCAGGTTCTGAGGGTCGAACTCGCGCAGCACATCGAAGATGAGCGACGCCCCCGCCTGCACCTGCCGCCCCGAGCGCTCGGCGCCCGGGTACTTCTGGAACACGAGCCCAGCCACGCGCGCGATGTCGCGGAACTGCCGCCGCGAGAGCTCGCCGAGGTTCACCGCCTCGAGGAGGTCCGCCGCCAGGCCCTCGCGCGTGAAGAGCGCAGGCGCCAGCCGTTCACGGAACGGGAAACCCTCCGACGCAAGCAGTTCCACGCCGTAGTCGTTGATCGACACCGCGAAGGTCGTCGCCTGCCACCGCGCGAGCCGCAGCGCGAGGAGCACCGCAAGCCCTTCGTGCACCAGCCTGCCTTCGAAGGGATAGACGAAGAGATGCTCGCCGTCGTCGGTGCGGCAGATCTCGACGAGCGTCTCCCCTGGCGCGGGCAGCGCCGAAAGCCGCATCTGCTGCTCGAGCACGGGCCGAACGAGCGTCATCTCGGGGCCCGCGAACCGCCCGCGGCGCGCCTCGTCGAGCGCGCGCCGCACCGACGCCGACAGCGCCGTCGACAGCGGAAACCGCGAGCCGTTCCACCGCGGCGTCGCGTCGGCGCGCTTCGTGCGCCGCACCCACGCGGTCATGTCGCGCACGCGCACGAACTCCACGATGTCGCCCGCGAACAGGAACGCGTCGCCCTCGTTCAGGCGCGCGATGAAGCTCTCCTCGATCGAGCCGAGCCTGCGCCCGCCGACAAGCGACACCGAGATGGTCGCATCGGCGCTGATCGTGCCGACATTCAGGCGATGGACCTGCGCCGCCTTGCGCCCCGCGATGCGCCAGCGGCCGTCCTCGGCGGGCGCGATGCGGTGGTACTGCGGATATCGCGAGAGCGTTCGCCCGCCTGTCGCCGCGAGGTCGAGGCACCAGTCGAAGTCGGTGCGCGCAATCCGCGCAAATGCCGCCGTGCCGCGCACCTCGGCGAACAACGCGTCGGCCTCGAATCCGCCGCCGAGCGCGCAGGTCACCATGTGCTGCACGAGGCAGTCGAGCGGGTCGCGGAAGCCGTGGCGTTCCTCGATCTCGCGCGCCTCGATCGCGCGCCGCGCGGCCGCGATCTCGACGAGTTCGAGCGCGTGCGTGGGCACGCACAGCACCTCGCAGCGCGCGCCAGGCCTGTGCCCCGAGCGTCCCGCGCGCTGGATGAGCCGCGCGATGCCCTTCGGCGAGCCGACCTGCACCACGCGTTCGACGGGCGAGAAGTCGACGCCGAGATCGAGGCTCGAGGTCGCGACCACGATGCGCAGGCGCCCCGACTTGAGGCCTTCCTCGATGCGCTCGCGGTCCTCGCGCTCGATCGA
>JAJTGK010000040.1:4657-23822 GCA_021297815.1 Planctomycetaceae bacterium | reverse complement strand
GTGGTTGATCGCCTCGGTGGTCATGCTCTTGATCACGCACAGCTCGTCGGCCACGGTCTGCATGTGGGGCAGCAGATCGCTGATCCACAGGCCGCCCTTCCCGCACGGCCTGCCCCCCATGAGCGGCGGCACGACGGGGAACGACCCCTGCCCGCTCGTCATGCCCGTGACGCGCTGCGTGCCCTTCACCGAGGCGGGCAGGTCCTTGCCCGCGTGGTCCCACAGCGCCTGCTTCGGGTCGAAGAGGTCGATGTGCGAGAAGCCCTCGCTCTGGAAGAGGCAGAGGACGCGCTTCGCCTTGGGCGCGAAGTGCGGCAGCCCGACGAGCCCGCCGCCCGCGCGCGGAAGTGCCAGCGGCGCGGCCGACGCGCGGCGTGCGAGCGGCGACATGCCGAGCGATTCGAGCAGCAGCGCGCCGAGCGCCATGGCGCCGATGCCGTGCGCGCTGCGGCCGATGAAGCTGCGGCGCGTGAGGTGCGCAAGTCGGTCGTCGATCGGGTCGTGCGGATGCATGGCGTGGGCCCCTAGTTGCGGGTGATCGACTCGCTGAGGTTCAGGACAAGCGCGGCGACCTGCGACCACGCGGCGTGCTCGCAGGGGCCGAGCGACGCATCGCGCGGCGACTCGCCGCTGGCGAGGTACGCGCGCGCGCGGGCCGCGTTGCCTGCGAAGGCCGCGCGATCGCGCGCGAGCGCCGCGGCGAGCACCGCGCGCTCTCGTGCATCGGGCGTGCGGCCCGTCGACTCGGCGAACGCCCACGCAAGCCGTGCGCCATCGTCGCCCTCGCGGCGCATGATGCGCTCGGCGAACGCGCGCGCCGCCTCGACGAACTGCACATCGTTGAGCAGCACGAGCGCCTGCAGCGGCGTGTTCGTGTTCGCGCGGTCGACCACGCAGGTCTCGCGGTTCGGCGCATCGAACGACGCCATGTTGGGCGGCGGCATCGTGCGCTTCCAGTAGGTGTAGAGGCTGCGTCGGTAGAGCTTCTCGCCGTGGTCCTGGATGAACGCCTGCGCGGTCGCGGGGCTCGAGCCGAAGTGGCTGATCTCGCGCCACGGGTCGCCAGGCGTGTACGGGTTCACGCTTGGGCCGCCGAGCTGGCGCACGAGTAGGCCGCTCGTCGCAAGCGCGTGGTCGCGGATGAGCTCGGCGCCAAGGCGGAAGCGCGGGCCGCGCGACAGCAGACGGTTGTCGGGGTCGCGCTCGAGCGCCTCGCGCGTGGCGGCCGACGACTGGCGGTAGGTGGCGCTCGTCACGATCGCGCGCACGAGCCGCTTCACATCCCAGCCGCTCTCGCGGAAGTCGACCGCAAGATGGTCGAGGAGCTCGGGGTGCGACGGCCATTCGCCCTGCGTGCCGAAGTCGGCCGAGGTCTTCACCAGGCCCGTGCCGAAGAACATCTGCCAGAAGCGGTTCGCCGCCACGCGCGCGACGAGCGGGTTGCGCGCGTCGACCGTCCACTGCGCCAGGCCCAGGCGGTTCGCAGGCACGCCGTCGAGCGCGGGCAGCACCGACGGCGTGCGCGCGTCGACCGATTCGCGCGGCTCGGAGTAGACGCCGCGGTGCAGGACATGCGTCGCGCGCGGCGCAGGCGCCGTGTCCATGACCATGGTCGAGAACGCCTCGGTGCGCACGGCGAGGCGCTCGCGCGCGTTCGCAAGGTCGATGCGCGTGCGCTCGGTCGCGGGCGCGTGGCGCGTGAACTCGTCGCGCAGCGCGGCGGTCATCTCGGGCGTGCGCGCATCGGGCGCGGTCTCGAGCGCGGCGCGCACCGCGGGCGGCACCGACACGCCGTCGTCGGCGCCCGTCACCGCGAAGAACTCCATGCGCCGCGCCGTGACATCGCCATAGCGGCCGAAGTTCACCTGCACGGTGAGGTGCGTGGCCTCGCCCGCGGCGATGGGCCGCGCGAAGGTCGCGGTCAGATGCACGGGGCCTTCGCTCGCGAGGTCGGGCATCCACGCCGTCTCGCCGCGCGTCTCGAGGACGCCCTCGGGGCGGTTCTCGCCGTCCCACGAACTGGCGGTGACGCGCGCGACCTCGAGCAGCCTGTAGAGGTTGACCTGGTCGCCAGGCGCGCGGTCGGCGCTCACCGAGAAGCTCGTGAGCGCGAAGGTGCGCTTGCCGTCGCGCCCGCCGCCCCAGCCCCAGCCTGCCTGCGGCGCGTCGGGCGCGGGGTGCATCACGACACGCACGCCCGTGATCGGCGCATCGAGCTCGGGCAGTTCCATCGAGACATCGAACGCGAGGAACCCCATCGGCCGCGTGACGAGCGCGAACCGCTCGGCCTCGATCTCGAATCCGCTGCCCGTGTTCGGCGTGCTGATCTTGAGAAGCCGCGCGGGGTGGAGCGCGAGGCCCTTGCCGCGCGCGGCGAGCTTCGCGCGCTCGTCGGCCTCCCACGCGGCGAGCGCCGCAGGGTCGACCTCGGCAAGCCGCGCCTCGAGCATGGCGATCCGCTCGCGCAGCGCAGTCTCCTCGCCCGTCGCAAGCACCGACTTCAGCGCCGCGCTCGGCGGCGCGTTCACGCCGCCGTCGCCGCCGTGCGCGGGTTCGGTGGTCTGGTTGAAGTACGCGAACAGCGAGTAGTAGTCGCGCTGCGTGATCGGGTCGAACTTGTGGTCGTGGCACTGCGCGCAGCCGAGCGTGAGCCCGAGCACGGCCTCGCCATAGGTCTTCACGCGGTCGACGCCGTAGTTGAGGAGGTTCTCCTCGGCGATCGTGCCGCCCTCGTGCGTGATCATCGCGTTGCGCTGGAAGCCCGTCGCGACCAGCGTCTCCTCGGTGCGGTCGGGCAGCAGGTCGCCCGCGAGCTGCTCGACGAGGAAGCGGTCGAACGGCTTGTTCGCGTTGAACGAGTGGATGACATAGTCGCGCCACAGCCACTGGTGGCGGCCGCCGTCGATCGAGAAGCCGTTGGTGTCGGCGTATCGCGCGGCGTCGAGCCACGGCAGCGCCATGCGTTCGCCGTAGTGCGGGCTCTCGAGCAGGCGGTCGACGAGACGCTCGTACGCGTCGGCGCGCGTGTCGGAAACGAACGCGGCGACCTCGTCGGCCGATGGCGGCAGCCCCGTGAGGTCGAGCGCCACGCGCCGCGCGAGCGTGGCGCGGTCGGCCTCGGGCGCTGGCGAAAGACCTTCGGCGATCAGCCGCGCGCGCACGAACGCATCGATGGGCGACGCGCCCTCGGCCGTGCCCTCGGGCGGCGCGGGCCGCACGGGCGCGAGAAACGCCCAGTGCTCGGCATACGGCGCGCCCTGCTCGATCCACGCGCGCAGCATGTCCTTCTGCGCCGCGGTCAGCGCGCGGTGCGACGACGGCGGCGGCATGACCTCGTCGGCGTCGGCGCTCGTGATGCGCTTCCACAGCTCGCTCGCCGCGAGGTCGCGCGGCCGCACCGCCACCACGCCGTCGCGCTCGGCATACGCGAACTCCGCGCGGTCGAGCCGCAGGTCGGCCTTGCGCGTTCCCGCATCGAAGCCGTGGCACGAGAAGCAGTTGTCGGCCAGGATCGGCCGCACATCGCGGTTGAAGTCGACCGCGCGCGTCGCCGCGCCTTCATCCATGCCGGCGCCAAGCGCCAGCGCCGCAATCATCGCAGACACCATGTGGCGAAAGATACGGCACGGCCGTTTCGTTCCAAACCCCGTTGGCGGGTTCGCGCGAGATTCCGCGGCCTTCGGCTATCGCGCCCGCGCCGCCAGGCGGTCGGCGCTCGGCACGCGCACCTTCTCGGCAAGCCCGAGCTTCTCGAGCGTGCGGATCACGACCCACGAGAGGTCGAACTGCCACCACTTGAGGCCGTGGCGTGCGCTTGCGGGAAACGCGTGGTGGTTGTTGTGCCAGCCCTCGCCGAGCGCGAGGACGCCCATGACGGGGTTGTTGCGGCTCTCGTCGCCCGAGCGGTAGTCGCGCGCTCCCCAGAGGTGGCACACGCTGTTCACGCTCCAGGTGACATGGTGCAGCAGCGCCATGCGCACGAGGCCGCCCCAGAGGAAGCCGAGGAGCGCACCCATCCAGCTCATGGTCACGAGTCCGCCGATGGCGGCGGGCAGCGCAAGGCCGAGCAGCACCCACAGCGGGAAGAGCGCGCTGATGCGCTCGAGCCCGCGGTCTGCGGTGAGGTCGGGGATGTAGCGGTCGGCGTCGGCGCGCAGGTCGGCGAAGAGCCAGCCGATGTGCGCGTGAAGGAACCCGCGCACACGGCCCATGAAGCCGGGCTTCTGCCCCGCGTGCGGCGAGTGCGGGTCGTGCTCGTGGTCGCTGTGCTGGTGGTGCCTGCGGTGCGTGGCGGCCCACCACAGGATCGGGCCCTGCGCGGCCATGCTTCCGCAGATCGCGAAGAAGAGCTCGATCGGGCGCTTGGCGCGGAACGAGCGGTGCGTGACCAGCCTGTGGTACCCGACGGTCACGCCAAGACCCGTGATCACATACATGCCGACCATGAGCGCGAGGTCGACCCAGCCGAACCAGCCGCCCCACGCGAGCGCCATGGTCGCGACAAGCGCGAGCGGCGGCACGATGACCGCGGCCAGCGTGCCGTATCGGGCCAGATTCGAGGCGCGCACCACCTCGGCGGGGTGCGCGTCGGATGCGCCGAGCGCCACATCGGCGTGCGCGTCGTCGGTGAAGGTCAGCGGCGTCGCCGCCGCCGAAGAGGCCGCGCCGAGCGCTGGTCGAAGGATCGGGTTGTCGTGCACATCGGCTCCAGATTGCCTGCAAGGCGTATGCGGGATGGTGCAAGGCGGAACATCCGCCCTCCCGCCTTCGGCCTGCGTGGCAAGACGATCGACGAGCAGCGTACGCAGGGTAGCAGCGCACGCCGCGCGGCACGGCGTGTTCGCAGAGAATCGGGAAATCCTCCGCGGCCGGACGACGGCGAAATCCTGATACGACACGCGGGCGCGAATGTTCGCGCCCGCGGTCGGAATGCTGGAGAGATGCGCTCAGAACTCGGCGCTGATGCCCGCGTAGATCTTGAAGTCGTTCGAGGTGCCATCAGTGTCCTCGATGTACGAGTCGTACTCGTTGCGCACGCCGACATTGCCCTTGAGCGACTTGGTCGCATCGAGGTCGATCTGGTACTCGGCGCTCACCTCGAGGCGGTACTCGCCGAACTCGTCGAGATCGGGGTAGATCGTGAGCGCGTTGACGAGCTTCGAGCGGTCGTTGATCGTCCACTCGAGCGATTCGCCGAACAGGAGCTCGGGCGTCCAGGTCTCGGTGGGGAACTCGTAGTTGGCACCGGCACCGGCCCTGACCTTGAGCTTGTAGCTGTCCTTCTCGACGAGCCGGTACGCAGGACCGACATAGCCGCCGATGCGCTGCTCCCAGTCGGAGAACTCGTCGTTCTGGTAGATGACCTGCGCGAAGAACTCCCACTTCGACTCCTTGAAGAGCCATTCCTCGAGGGCGCTCACGCGCAGGTTGTTGTCGGTCTCCTCGCCGTCGGAGGTCTGGAAGTAGTACTCGGCGCTCAGCGTGGTGACATTGGTCTCGAGCTTCTTCTGGGCCTCGCCTGCGAAGCGAAGGTTCCAGTTCGACGACTCGTCGTTCTCCGAACCCGCGAAGGCAGCTGCGAGCTTGAACTTCCATGGGTCGGTTTCGGCGGCGGGCGCGGGAGCGGGCGCGGGAACCGCGGCGTCCTGCGCGTGGGCAGACGAAGAGAAGGCGGACGCGAGGGCCGAAATGGTGAGGATGCTGGCGAGTCGTTGCATGTGGCGCTTCGTTTCGAACAGGGGTTTGGTGGAAGTCCTGCAGGGAACCTAGCGCGGAATCGCGCGATGAGCAACAATCGGACCGCCATGCACATGGAGCCACCCGCGAACGGTCCGATGCACGACCCCGACGACTCGGGCGCCTACGACATCGAGCCCGAGGTCGAGAGGAAGGCGCCTGCGGCGAAGCCGGCGATCGCCGCGAAGCCGCTTCTCGACGACGACGACGATTCCATCGACGCCGAGCCTGGTGCGATCGCACGCACGGGGGCCGATGCCGATGCGGACGACGAGGGCGATGATTCGCTGCCGCCGCCGATCTCGCGACCTTCGCCGCCGATGCCGTGGGTGGTCGCGGGCGGCACGGCGATCGCGCTTGTTGCGATCAGCTGGCTCGCGGGTGCCGAGCAGCTCACGCTGCCCGACGCCGACGGCCGCTACGAGGAGCTCTCGTTCGGCGCGCGGCTTGCGGGTCTGGCGCGCACGCTCGTGTTCGCGCCCATCGCCACGCTCGGCGCGGTGTTCGGCGTGCTTGGCCTCGCGTTCCTCAGGCAGCGGCCTGTGGGCGATGTCGTGGCGCTCTTCGCGAAGTGCTTCGCGATCGTCTCGGTGCCGATCGTCCTGTGGCTCGTGCCGATCGATGTGCGCTTCCTGAAGCAGGCGCTGAATGTCGTCTGCTACCCCGCCGCCGCGGGGCTTCTCGCGATTCCCGTGTTTCGCCTGCCACCCGCCGATGCGGCGCTTGCCACGGGCCTGGCGGCGCTTGGCATGACGCTCGTCGTGCTTGCGGCGTCGGTGGTGGTGTGGGCGGTCGGGATTTGAAGCGCGGACTGTGGGTTGCGGCCGCCGAACCTAGGCGCCGCGCGCGGGCACGCCATGCACGGTGGAACCCTGTGGAACGGAGCGCGTGACCACCGCGCCCGCGCCCACGGTGGCGTTTGCACCGATCGCGACGCCCGGAAGAACGACCGCACCCGCACCGACGAGCGCCCCCTGCCCCACGCGCACGGCGCCACAGAGGACGGCGGCGGGCGCGATGTGCGCGCACGCCTCGAGGGCACAGTCGTGCTCGACGATTGCCGCGGTGTTCACGATCGTGCCCACGCCGAGCGTGGCGCGCGCGTTCACCGTGGCGCGCGGCGCGACGAAGGTGCCCGTGCCAACCGACGCCGAGGGCGAGACATGCGCGGTCGGGTCGACGAGCGTGGCGAAGGCGTGGCTGCCGAAGCGCGCGATCCAGCGCAGGCGGAGATCCGCGCCGCCCACCGCGGCGTGCAGCCGGGCTCCCTCTGCGACCAGCGCGTCGAGCCGCGCGGCGACCGCAGGGTCGTCGGGGTCGCCGAGCCACTCGATGCGTTCGAACGGCGCGGCCGCCGCAGGGCGTTCGCGCGACGCGACGGCGGCCACGGCGTGACCGAGCGCGGCGGCGCTCTCGGCGACGACCGCGGCGTGCCCGCCGCCACCGAGGATGACAAGTCGCTGGAGCGGCGATGGCGTGGCGCTGGTCATGGCGTCTCCTGTGGGGAATCGGTCTGCGGGGTCTCGACGGCAAGCGCCGACGGAAGGTCGGGCTTCTCGTGTGCGATGCGCTCGGCCGCCGCGCGGTCCCACCTGCGGTGGTAGCGCGCGATGCGCAGGCGGTCGTAGGTGGCGCCGCACGCGTAGCAGACGAGCTGACGCCGCGCGAGGAAGAGCGTGAGCACATCGACCACGAGCAGCGCCGCGAGCAGCGCGAAGACGCGCGGGTCGGTGGCGTAGCCTCGCAGCGCGACCACCGACCCCGTGAACGCCAGGATCACGATGAACGGCGTGACCTGGGGCAGGCTCTTGCGGGTGTACAGCTCGTCGCAGCCGCACACGACGCAGCGGCGCAGCGCGCCCGCATCGTCGAGGGCGCCTTCCCAGCGCGGAAACAGGTCTCGGTCGAGCCCGGGCACCTGCACGCGCGCGGGCAGCGTGCGCTCGTCGATGTCGACGCGCGCAAGGCGCTTGCCGCTGGCGTCGCGAGGTTCGATCCGCATCGGCGGGCATGATACTTTGCACGCACGGCCCGCCGCGGCCGCTCGGAGGAACCGATGAACGACGCCATGCAGGAGATCGAGACCCACGCGCGCCGCGCAGGAATGCGCGAGTTCCTGTCGGGACGGTTCGTGGTGTTCGACGGCCCCGACGGCTGCGGCAAGAGCACGCAGTTCCGCCGCTTCGCCGAGTGGGCGCGCGCACAGGGCGTGACGGTGGCCGAGGTGCGCGAGCCGGGCGGCACCGACATCGGCGAGCAGATCCGCGACATCCTGCTCGACCCCGTGAACGACGCGATGACGGTGCGCTGCGAGATGCTGCTCTACATGGCGAGCCGCGCACAGCTGCTCGAGGAGCGGGTGCGGCCCGCGCTCGCGCGTCGCGAGCTGGTGCTTGCCGACCGCTTCGTGAGCTCGACGCTCGCGTACCAGGGTACGGCGGGCGGCATGACGCGCGAGGAGATCCTCGATGTCGCGAAGGTGGCCGTCGGCAGCATGTGGCCCGACGATGTGGTGGTGTTCGATGTCGACACCGCGACCGCCGCCGCGCGCATGAACCCGAACCGCGACCGCATCGAGCAGAAGGATGCGTCGTACCACGAGCGCGTGCGCGAGGGATACCTGCACCAGTGCCGCGAGGACCCCGCGCGGTATGTCACGATCGACGCGCGCGCGGACGCCGACACGGTGTTTACGCAGCTCGTCGGCGCGTTCGATGCGCGCATGAAGGCGGGAATCGCCCCGCGCGTGCGCGGATGACGGGCGGTTGCGCGCGGACCCGCTGCGCGGCGCCCTGATGGCGGGGCGGCGAGACGAGGCCGTATCCGCGGCGATGCGGCGAGTCGACGCCGACATCGCCAGGCGGGATCGCGCGGCGACCGACGGAGCGTATGCGGCGGGCGGAACCTAGCTGCGACGGGTGCGGACGAGGTCGCACAGCGCGTCGATCGCGATCTCGAGGTCGTCGTTCACGATGAAGGCGTCGTACACGCCGCTCGACTTCGCGAAGTCGATCTCCTTCTTCGCCTCGGCATAGCGGCGCCCGATGGCGGTCTCGTCCTCGCGGCCGCGCGCGTGCAGGCGACGGAGCAGCGTGTCCTCGTCGGGCGGAAGCACGAACACGCTGAACGCGCCAGGCATGCGCGACTTCACATCGCGCGCGCCCTGCACATCGATGTCGAGCACGATGAGCTTGCCCTCGGCGAGCGCGTGCTCGACCTGCGAGCGCAGCGTGCCGTACCACGACCGTCCGAACACCTGCGCGTACTCGAGGAAACGGTCCTCGTCGATCCAGCGCTGGAAGGTGGCCTGGTCGACGAAGTGGTAGTCCACGCCGTCGCGCTCGCGCTCGGTGCGCGCGCGCGTGGTGGCGCTCACGCTGAATTCGCCGCCGAGACGGCGGATGACCTCGTGCACGATGGTCGTCTTGCCGACGCCCGACGGGCCCGACACGACGAGGAGGATTCCCTTCGATGCGGCAGCCATGGTTCAGCTCGCGAGCGGCACGACATCGTCGGCGTCGATCTCGAGCGACACGCGCTCGCCCGCGGCGGGTGGGTTCTTGGGGTTGAGCTCGGCCACGCGCAGCGCCAGCGTGCCGCCGTCGAGCACGATCTCGTGCTGGGCGATGTCGCCGAGGTAGACCGAGCTGCGCACGGTGCCCGAGAGCGCGTTGCGCCCCTGGCCCGCACCGCGCACGAGCCGCAGCGCCTCGGGCCGGAGCGACAGCGCAAGCTCCGTCGCCTTCGGAAACGGCGCCGCCGAGCTGACGAGCTCGCCCGCCGCGGTCTTGTAGCGCGCCTCGCGGCCGTCGCTCGTCACCAGCATCGCGGGCAGGAAGTTCGTGTCGCCGAGGAAGTCGGCGACGAAGCGTGTCGCGGGGCGGCGATACATGTCGCGCGGCGCACCCGACTGGATCACGCGGCCCTTGTCGAGCACCGCCATGCCGTCGGCGAGCGACAGCGCCTCCTCCTGGTCGTGCGTCACATAGACCGTGGTGATCTTCAGCGTGTCCACGATGCGGCGGATCTCGGTGCGCATCTCGAGACGCAGCTTCGCGTCGAGGTTCGACAGCGGCTCGTCGAGCAGGAGCACGCTCGGCTCGAACACGACCGCGCGCGCGAGCGCCACGCGCTGCTGCTGGCCGCCCGAGAGCTCGGCGGGCTTGCGCTTCCCGTACTGGCCCATGCGCACGAGCTCGAGCGCCTCGCGCACCTTCGCGTCGATGCGGTCCTTCGGCAGCTTGCGCACCTCGAGACCGAACGCGACATTCTCGGCGACGGTCATGTGCGGCCAGAGCGCGTAGTTCTGGAAGACCATGCCCGTGTTGCGCTCGTTGGCAGGCACGCGCGCGACATTGCGGTCGCCGAAGAGGATGCGGCCGTCGGTGGGCTCGGTGAAGCCCGCGATCATGCGCAGGAGCGTGGTCTTGCCGCAGCCCGACGGTCCGAGGAGGAAGAAGAGGCTGCCTGAGGGAATCTCGAGGTTCACATCCGACACGGCGGCCGTGTCGCCGAACTTCTTCACAAGGCCCTCGATCCTGATCGCGGTCATGCGGGCAAGGTAGCGCGGCGCGGGATACGATGCGTGCGGTGGCAGACGCGTCGAGACAGCCTCGGAAAGGTGCGGTTGGTGGACCCGCAAAGGCGGGTGCGCGACGCGATGCCATTCGCGCGGCGAACGCCGAGTCGCCCGGCCTTGGCTGGATCGAGCGCATGCGCGAGTACCGCGGGTTCCGCGAGCGCGCCACGCCCGTTGCGGCCGATATCGACGCCATGGCGCGTCGGTTCCGCCAGGAGCGCGATGCGCTCGGCGATGTGATCGATGTCTGGAACGAGGTGAGCCCCGCGGGCGTGCGGCCGCATGTGCGCATCTCGGGCCTCGCTTCTGGAACGCTGACGCTTGCGACGCCGAGTTCGTCGGCGGGCTATGAGCTCACGCGCGAATTGCGCAACGGCCTCGAGCGCACGCTGGTGCAGCGCCTGCCCGGGCGCGTGCGGCGGGTGCGCGTGAAGGTCGGCGCGGCCGACGCGGAGTGATTTGGCGATGGGGTGCGACGGGGTCGGAGGCGCGTGCGCTCCGAGGGTTGTCCTTTGGCGCGGCATGTGATGTTGCAGTGGAGATCGGATCCACGGCTCTGCCGTGGGGTGGAGCACAGCCACCAGGCTTCGCATGGTGGCACCCGGGGTGGGCGCGGAGTGGTTGTGGGAGTTGGGGCCACGGCTACGCCGTGAGGTGAGGCACAGCCACCAGGCTCCGCATGGTGGCACCCGGGGTGGGCGCGGAGTGGTTGTGGGAGTTGGGGCCACGGCTACGCCGTGAGGTGAGGCACAGCCACCAGGCTTCGCATGGTGGCACCCGGGGTGGGTACGGGGTGATCGAGATTGTGGTGGCCACGGCTACGCCGTGAGGTGAGGCACATCCACTAGGGCCCGTACGGTGGTTGTGCCTCGGCGACACCGTCTGCGAGAACTCGGAGTGCAAGAGATCTCCCTCACGGCGTAGCCGTGGCCGCAAGCATCGGAAGTCGGCATGCCTCCCCCGGGTGCCACCATGCGGAGCCTGGTGGTTGTGCGTGCGCTGCCGCGACCATCGTGCGACACATGGCAGGATCCAGCGGCCATCCGCGCGCTTCGAAGCATCGGCTCACGCGACCTGCCGCGGAAGCAGGAATGCCCCGTGCGGAAATGAACAGGACGCCCACTCTCGCGGGCGTCCTGAATCTAACTCGTTACGACTTCGTTCCGACTGGCTCGCAGCTCGACTCGCGAGCGTTCAGCTCTCGTCGATGCCCTTGCGGACCTGCCAGTACTCGACCTCGATCGGCGCCTGACGACCGAAGATCGTGACCAGCACGCGCACGAGGCCCTTGTCGGGCAGCACTTCGTCGATCTCGCCCGGGTAGTTCTGGAAGGGGCCATCCATGATGGTGACCTTGTCGCCCTTCACGAACTCCATCTTGACCTGCGGCGCCTCCTCGGGCTTGCGCGAGTCGAAGAGCATCTTCTCGACCTCGTGCTGCGCCATCGGGGTCGGACGGCCCGCGGTGCCGACGAAGTCGCCGACGCCGTCGGTTTCCTTGATCAGAAAGAAGATGTCCTGCGGAATGCGGCCATCGGGCTCGAGGCGCATCTCGACGAAGACATAGCCCGGGTAGAGCATCGACTCGGTGATGCGCTGCTTGCCGCCCTTGAGCGACTTGGTCTTCTCGGTGGGCACCATGATGCGGCCGACGAAGGTGTCCATGCCCTCGATCTGCACCTTGCGGAGCAGCGTCTGGCGCACGGCGCGCTCCTTGTTGCTCGCCACGCGCAGCACGAACCAGTTCATGCCCTCACGGAACATGGGCAGGTCGGTCGCGGGGTCGAAGCTCTCGGTCTGCTCGAGCTTCGACTTCTCGCCAGCCTTGCCCTTGCGGTTGTCGGCGAGCGCCTGGGTCGAGACGCCCTGCACCTCGTGCACGCGCTCGACGGCCTTGCGGGCGTCGACGCCGCGCTTCAGGGTCTTGGTTTCGGACGACTTCTCGCCGCCGGTGCTGTTCTGTTCTTCGGTCACGTCTTCCATCTCGTTTCTCCCGCCGGGAGCACCCGGCGAACGGTGCCGTCAGGGCCCGACGTCGATCACCTTGATCTGCGAGAAGAACGCAAAGAAGGCGATGTCGATCACATAGCAGAAGACGGCGATGACGATCGCGGTCAGGATCACGGCGTTGGTGGAGCCGATGACCTCGCGCTTGGTGGACCAGTTCACCTTCTTCATCTCGCCCTCGGTGGCGACGAGGAAGTCGACCGTCTTCGGCTTGGTGAAGACGAGCATGTAGGTGAGGTAGGTGACGATGCCGCCGAGGATGACCGCGCCCGCGGTCGCCACATAGATCTCGGGAACGCCCGCGATGCGGATGTTCTTCATCGGCGTCCAGAGCCAGTCGATGGCCAGGAGCGTGATCACTCCGACGCCGATCACCGTGCCCATGCGCGTGTAGTAGCCCTGTCCGGGCTTGTACACCGACATGCCTCGGTGCTCGACGGCCGGTGCAGCCGCCGCCTTCGACTCGATCGATTCATCAGCCATCGTCGGCTCCTTCCATGCGGCTTGCGCCGCGACTTCGAACACGCCGGGGGGGGATCGAACCCACGACCTGCGGATTTGGAATCCGCTGCTCTACCAGCTGAGCTACCGGCGTAACACCAGCGAAGCTGCCTAGGCGGGAAACCCGCCCTTGGCTCACTTGCGCTTGATCTTGTGCAGGGTGTGCTTGCGCAGCTTCGGGCAGTACTTCATGTAGCCCTCCTTGACGCGCTCGAGGATGCCGCCCTTCACGCGGATGTTCGTGCGGTAGTTCATATCGCCGGTCTCGGTGCACACGAGCCACACCCATTCACGATCCATGGACTTCTTGGCCATTGGTCTGCTGCCTTTCTCTGCGCTGCACGCGCCTCTGTCGAACGGGTCCCGTCGCGGGGCGCCTGTTCAGCGCCCCGCGACGGGTCCGGAACTCACTTGCTTCAGGCGATGATGTCGGTGACGACGCCCGAACCCACGGTACGACCACCCTCGCGGACGGCGAAGCGGACGCCCGCTTCCATCGCGACGCCCTTGCCCTCGAGGTCGACGATCATCTGGATGTTGTCGCCGGGCATGCACATCTCGGCACCAACCAGATCCTCGATCTTGCCGGTGATGTCGGTCGTGCGGAAGTAGAACTGCGGCTTGTAGCCCTTGAAGAACGGCGTGTGACGGCCGCCCTCGTCCTTGGTGAGGACGTAGACCTGAGCCTTGAACTTGGTGTGGGGCTTGATCGAGCCGCTCTTGCAGAGCACCTGGCCACGCTCGATGTCGGCCTTCTCGACGCCGCGGAGGAGGAGACCGACATTGTCGCCGGCCATGCCGCTGTCGAGGGTCTTCTGGAACATCTCGACGCCGGTGACGGTCGTCTTCTTGGTGTCGGGGCGGAGACCGACGATTTCGACTTCGTCGCCGACCTTCACCACGCCGCGCTCGATGCGGCCCGTGGCGACGGTGCCACGACCCTTGATCGAGAACACGTCTTCGACCGACATGAGGAACGGCTTGTCCGTCTCACGCGCCGGCTCGGGGATGAACGAGTCGATCGCGTCCATGAGGTCGGCGATGCACTTGTTCGCGGTCGCGTCGCCCGGGTTCTGGAGCGCGGGGAAGGCCGCGCCGCGGATGACGGGGGTGTCGTCGCCCGGATAGCCGTACTTGGAGAGGAGGTCGCGGATCTCCATCTCGACGAGGTCGAGGAGCTCGGCGTCGGCGATGTCGCACTTGTTGAGGAAGACGACGATCTTGGGAACGCCGACCTGGCGGCCGAGAAGGATGTGCTCGCGGGTCTGCGGCATGACGCCGTCGACGCCCGACACGACCAGGATCGCGCCGTCCATCTGCGCGGCGCCGGTGATCATGTTCTTGACATAGTCGGCGTGGCCGGGGCAGTCGACGTGCGCGTAGTGACGGTTGGCCGTCTCGTACTCGACATGCGAGGTCGCGATGGTCACGATCTTGGTGGGGTCACGGCGGCCCTCCGACTCCGAGGCCTTTGCGACCTGGTCGTACGAGACGGGCTTGCTGAAGCCACGCGCGGCCTGCACCGCGGTGATCGCGGCGGTCAGCGTGGTCTTGCCGTGGTCGACGTGGCCGATGGTGCCGACGTTGACGTGGGGCTTGGTACGGTTGAAGGTTTCCTTGGCCATGTCTCTTGTCTCCGAACTTTCGCCCGCCCGTCGCTTGTGTGCGGGCGGAAGTGAAGAGGAATTTCGGCTGCGCCCATCAGGGCAGAGCCAACGGTGAAGAAGGGCAACGCCATCCACGACGCTGCCAAAGCCACCGAAGGGGATTGAACCCTCGACCTCACCCTTACCAAGGGTGTGCTCTACCGCTGAGCTACGGTGGCGAAAGAAGTTGTCCTGCCTGCACGCATGCGCATGCAGTTCGGCCGTGCGGAACTCCCATGCACCGCGGCCGACGCGGAGCACCTTCATCGGTCATTCGCGCGAAGATCACCACTGCCGAAGCGCGACTCGCGCGTCAACAGGAGGACAGCGTCACGCCCTCGGCGATGACGCCTCGGGACCGATGAAAAACCGTCCCGAAGAGGGACGGTGGGACGAAGAGTGTAGCAATTCGCCGCGGTGGCGCAAGGGTTTGCGCGGAGGTCCGAGCGCTGGGAATGCCCTGAAAGTCGGCCCGTGAGGCCTCGGGGCGCTCGGCTTGGTCTCGATAACCAGCGCGTCAGTTCGCGAAGAAGCTCTTCTCGTCGAGCGCCCACACGCGCACGCCGAGGTCCTTGTCGAGCTCGCGCAGGTTGTCCCACTTGGCCACGCTGTCGACATGGCCGTCGAGGAAGAGCACATTGGTGTAGCCGCCCGAGTAGCGCCAATCGACGCCGAAGAGGTCGAGGTCGGGGTTGTTCGGGTTCACCGTCGCGTCGTTGATGCCCAGCACCTCGCCGAGGTTGCTGTCCATGAGGTACATCGAGGCCTCGGGTCGCTTGATCTGCCCCGTGGTGAAGAAGCGGCCCGAGTACGGGCGCCCCGCGGTCGGCGGACGCGCGTCGAAGAATGGATTGCCGCCGAAGTAGCCGGGCTGGCCGAGTTCGGTGATCGGGTCGCCGCTCGAATCGACGGGCGAGCCCGAGCCGCCGTTGAACGG
The DNA here is from genome assembly GCA_021297815.1 of Planctomycetaceae bacterium. Taxonomy (GTDB): domain Bacteria; phylum Planctomycetota; class Phycisphaerae; order Phycisphaerales; family SM1A02; genus QWPT01. The sequence goes on along the minus strand of JAJTGK010000040.1, from coordinate 8,416 downwards.
CCCACCGCCGTAGGGCGCCGCGCCCGAGCCATCGCCGTAGAGCGTGGTCATGAGCTCGGCCGAGCGGAACGGCGAGGCGCCGTCCCAACCAGAGCCGTACAGCGCTGCGTCGGGCGAGTCGAAGCGGTAGTCCCAGGTCGAGGTCGTGGTCAAGCTCGCGATCGGGCCGAACTTGCCCGTGGTCCACAGGATGTCGGCCCAGGTGCCCGCGTGGAGCGGGCCGATGGGCGGCACCGCGCCATCGGGCGACGCGCTGCGCACCTTGCCCTTGGCGGGGCTTGCCGAGTAGTCGAACGCCGTCGGGCAGATCGCCTCGCGGTTCTCGCCCGCGTAGAGGACGAGCAGCTGGCCGATCTGGCGCATGTTCGCCTGGCTCGTGCCCCACAGCGCCGTCTTGCGCGCGATCGACAGCGCGGGCAGCAGGATGCCGAGCAGGACCGCGATGACGCCGATCACGGCGAGCATCTCGACGATGGTGATTCCGCGGACAGGAACGGTCTTCTTCATGCTCGTGCCTCGTGCTCTCGGGGCCTCATCGTACCTACGCGGGGCCCGATCCCAAGTATCCCGCCGCCGCCCTGGCGCCGCAGCCGCGGCGTTTGGACAGGTTGGCGGGGTCAGCCCATCGCCATCGTCATGAGGAACTCGGCGTTCGACTTGGTCTTGGCCACGCGGGTGCGCAGCAGTTCCATGGCGTCGATCACATTCATGTCGCTCACGACCTTGCGGAGGCGCACGATGAGCTCGTGTTCCTTCGGGTCGAGCAGCAGCTCCTCGCGGCGGGTGCCCGAGGCGCCGATGTTGATCGCGGGGTAGACGCGCTTCTCGACGAGCTTGCGGTCGAGGTGGAGCTCGGCGTTGCCCGTGCCCTTGAACTCCTCGAAGATCACCTCGTCGGCGCGCGAGCCCGTGTCGACGAGCGCGGTGCCGAGGATGGTGAGCGAACCGCCGTTCTCGATGTTGCGCGCGCTGCCGAAGAACTTCTTGGGCTTGATGAGCGCCGCGTTGTCGACGCCGCCCGAGCCGATCTTGCCCGAGTTGGGAAGCGCGTTGTTGTAGCCGCGCGCGAGGCGCGTGATCGAGTCGAGCAGGATCACGACATGCTCGCCGAACTCGACCATGCGGCGCGCCTTCTCCATGACCATCTCGGCGACCTGGATGTGGCGGATCGCCTCCTCGTCGAAGGTGCTGGCGACGACCTCGACATGCGAGGGCGTGTTGCGCTTGAAGTCGGTCACTTCCTCGGGGCGCTCGTCGACGAGCAGCACGATGACATGCACATCCTTGTGGTTGGTCGCGATGGCGTTCGTGATCTGCTGCAGGATGACGGTCTTGCCCGTGCGCGGCGGCGCGACGATGAGCGCGCGCTGGCCGAATCCGAGCGGCGTGACCATGTCGATGATGCGCGTCTCGACCTTGCCCGAGCCAACCATCTCGAGGTGGATGCGCTTGTTCGGGTGGAGCGGCGTGAGGTTCTCGAAGATCGGGAGGTCATGCAGCGTCGCGGGGTCGCGGCCGTTCACGCTCTCGACGCGCAGCATCGCGAAGTAGACCTCCTGGTCCTTCGGCGGGCGGATGAGGCCCTTCACGACATGTCCGCGGCGCAGGCCGAAATGGCGGATCTGCGCGGGCGAGACATACACATCGTCGGGCGACGGCGTGTACGAGTAGTCGGCGCTGCGCAGGAAGCCGTAGCCCTCGGGCATGATCTCGAGGGTGCCCTCGGCGATCATCAGGCCCTGCTTCTGCGCGCGGGCCTTGAGCACCTCGAACACGAGCTTCTGCTTGGGCTGGTTGACATCCTCGATGCCAGACTGCTTCGCCAGCTTGTTGAGCTGGTCGAGCGGCATCTTCTGCAGCTTGGCCAGGTTGAGGTCGTCCTTCTTGGCGATGTCGTACTTGCCCTCGAGCTGCTTCTCGATCTCGGCGAGCTCGGCCGCAAGCTGCTCGTCGGTGGGAAGCTGGCCAGGCTGCAGCACGGGGCTCGGGATATACACCGAGCGGCCTCCGCCGCCACCGCCGCCTCCTCCACCACCGCCTCCACCGCCGCCATCGCCTCCACCACCCTTGCGACGACGACGACGACCTTGCTTATGACTCATCTCGAATGCTCCTCGTTCGGAACGCGCACGGAGCGCGTCATCTGCCTTCCAGCTGCTTGTGGAGAGGATTTGCGGTCTCGGACCGAGGGCGCGGCCAACGCCGCGTGCGTGCTCGATCGGAAGGCGTTGTCGCGTTCCGGGGCGCGCGATGCCTCGCGCACCTCCCGATGCCGCCCGTGGGGCGACACGGGGATATTGACGGGTCGGGCGCGGGCGGTCAAGTCGGGCGGGCGCGTGGCGCGGCGAGAATGCCGCCGAGAACCGAGTCGACCTGACGCGCGAGGGCGGCGCGGTCGCCGTCGTTGACGACCGTGTGCGTGGCGCGGCGGCGCTTCTCGTCGAGCGGGAGCTGCGCGGACTCGCGGCGGGCGAGTTCGGCGGCGTCCCAGCCGCGAGAACGCTCGACGCGCGCGAGCCGGTGCGCCTCGGGCGCGTCGACGAAGATCACGGCGTCGCACTCGCGGTCGAGGCCGACCTCGAGGAGGAGCGGCGCGTCGATGACGAAGGCGCGGACCGACGCGGGCGCCGCGGTGAACTGCGCGCGACGACGCGCCTCGATGCGAGGGTGCATGATCGACTCGATGTGCGCACGGAGCGAGCGATCGGTGAAGATCGCCCGGCCGAGCGCGGCGCGGTCGATCGAGCCGTCGGCGAGCGCGGCCGCGGGGCAGGCGGCGGCGATCGCGGCGCGCACGGAGGGTTCGTCGAGCACGGCGCGCGCGAGGTCGTCGGACACGCACACCTCGCAGCCGAGCGCGGCGAGGGCGCGCGCGACCTCGCTCTTCCCGCTGCCGATGCCGCCGACGATGCCGATGACGGGGCGCGTGTGCATGCGCGGAGCGTAGTGGGAAGGGAAGGACGGTGGCGGGGTGTGGGACGGACACCCCGGGGTGGGCTGAGTGTGGTTGTGGGGATTGTGGCCACGGCTACGCCGTGAGGTGCAGCACAACCACCAGGCTCCGCATGGTGGCACCCGGGGTGGGCTGAGTGTGGTTGTGGGGATTGTGGCCACGGCTACGCCGTGAGGTGCAGCACAACCACCAGGCTCCGCATGGTGGCACCCGGGGTGGGCGAGGTGTGGTTGAGGAGATGGTGGCCACGGCTACGCCGTGAGGTGGAGCACAACCACCAGACTTCACATGGTGGCACCCGGGGTCGGCCAAGTGAAGTTGTGGGGATTGCAGCCACGGCGACGCCGTGAGGTGCAGCACATCCACCAGGCTTCGCATGGTGGCACCCGGGGTGGGCGAGGTGTGGTTGAGGAGATGGTGGCCACGGCTACGCCGTGAGGTGATGCATGGGCAACAGACACCACCTCTCACGGCGTAGCCGTGGCCATGAACTTGTGGAGTCGTGGTGCCTCCCCCGGGTGCCACCATGCGCAGCCTGGTGGGAGAGCGTGGGACCACGCACCGCCAGCTGTCGGGCGGCGCGTGCGGCGGCGGCTACTCGAACAGCTCGTCGAGCTCGCGGTCGACGCGGCGCGGGCGGAGGCGCAGGTGCCGCCGCGCGGCATCCTCCATGCGGGCGGTGCTCTCGAGGCGCGCGAGGCGCAGCGTGGCGTCGAGCGAGTCGATCAGGGGCGAGCCCGCGAGCCGCGCGCGGGCCGCGTGCATCTCGACATCGAGCAGCGCGAGGTCGCGGTCTTCGCCGAGGG
>JAJTGK010000040.1:0-4613 GCA_021297815.1 Planctomycetaceae bacterium | reverse complement strand
GCGGGTCAGGCCCGAGGACAGCGCCTCGCCAAACGGCGCCAGCGCCAGCGCCACGAGCGACGCGCGCTTGCGGCACTCGTGCAGGCGCGCGAGGTCGTTGCGGCGCAGCGCCTCGGCGAGCTCGTCGTGCAGCTCGCGCGCATGACGCGCCACCACCGACGCCGCCTCCGCGCCGTCGATCGCGCCGTCGGCCAGGCCTCGCTCGCTCGCCTCGGCCGCCTGACGCGCCGACCGCAGCGCGCGGCGCGCGCGCTCGATCGCCGCATCGGCGAACGCGGTCTCGTCGCGGCGATCGCTCTCGGCGAACACGAGCGTGGCCATGAGCACCGTGCGCGCCACGCGTCGCGTCTCGCTCTCGGCAAATCGATCGCTGAGCCGCTGGATCGACCGCGCCAGCGCATCGCGGTCGCGCAGCGGGCCAAGCAGCTGGTTCGCCTTCGCGCTGAACTCGAGCACGCCGTCGGTGAGGTCGTCGCGCCCCGCCACGCGGCAGAGCGGCGCGAGGGCGCGCACTTCCTTGAGCGCGCGCCGCGCCGTGCGCACGGCCTCGCGTCGCGCCATCGGCGCACCCCCGCCGCCATCGACCGATGCAAGCGCCGCATCGGCGCGCGCGAGCGCATCGCGCATCGCCGCGCGCAGGAGCGACCCCGCGTCGCGGGAGCCGTTCGTCGCATGCTTCTCGGGCATTTCGTCGCTCACGCCCCGACTCTAGCGGCGCATGCCGCGCACACGCGCGATTCACCTTCGAAATGCGCCCATCTGCTACCTTCTCGGTCCCTGCGTGCGAGGCACGCGCGGAGAAATCCCATGTCGAACCAGCAGAACCCGAAGCAGGCCGCCCCCCAGACCGCCATCACGCCGACGCGCGCGCAGGACTACCCCGAGTGGTACCAGCAGGTCGTGCGCGCCGCCGACCTCGCCGAGACGAGCGATGTGCGCGGCTGCATGGTCATCAAGCCGTGGGGCTATGCGCTCTGGGAGAACATCCAGCGCACGCTCGACAAGATGTTCAAGGACACGGGGCACAAGAACGCGTACTTCCCGCTGTTCATCCCGCTGTCGTACTTCGAGAAGGAGGCCGAGCATGTCGAGGGCTTCGCGAAGGAGTGCGCGGTGGTCACGCACCACCGCCTGTCTCCAGGCACGAAGGCCGACGGCAAGCCCGGGCTGATTCCGACGGGCGAGCTGCAGGAGCCGCTCATCGTGCGCCCGACCTCCGAGACGATCATCGGCGCGAGCTTCGCGAAGTGGGTGCAGAGCTACCGCGACCTGCCGCTCCTCATCAACCAGTGGGCGAATGTCGTGCGCTGGGAGATGCGCACGCGGCTCTTCCTGCGCACCGCCGAGTTCCTGTGGCAGGAAGGCCACACCGCGCACGCGACCTCGCAGGAGGCGATGGACGAGACGATGAAGATGCTCGAGGTCTACGCGGATTTCGCCGAGAACTGGATGGCGATGCCCGTCCTCAAGGGCGAGAAGACCGAGGGCGAGCGGTTCCCAGGCGCCGTGAACACCTACTGCATCGAGGCTCTGATGCAGGACCGCAAGGCGCTGCAGGCGGGCACCTCGCACTTCCTCGGGCAGAACTTCGCGCACGCGAGCGAGATCAAGTTCAGCGACGCCGAGGGCAAGGTGTCGTACGCGTGGACGACCTCGTGGGGCGTGTCGACGCGCCTGATCGGCGGCATGATCATGACGCATGCCGACGACGACGGCATGGTGCTGCCGCCGCGCCTCGCGCCCGCGCATGTGGTGATCATTCCCGTGACGCACAAGCCCGAGACCGCGCAGGCGGTGCTCGACTACTGCAACAAGCTTGCGGCGGACCTGCGCAGGATTCCGTACGCGGGGCGCACCGTCGAGGTCGAGGTCGACAACCGCGACATCCGCGGCGGCGACAAGACCTGGCAGTGGATCAAGAAGGGCATTCCCGTGCGCGTCGAGATCGGGCCGCGCGACATGGAGCAGGACTCGGTGTTCATGGCGCGCCGCGACCGTGCGCACAAGGAGAAGCAGGCGGTGAAGCGCGAGGATTTCACCGCGGGCATCGTGAACCTGCTCGAGGAGATGCAGTCGGGGCTCTTCGCGCGCGCGAAGGCGCACCGCGAGGAGAACACGCGCCGCATCGATTCGCGCGCGGAGTTCGAGGCGTTCTTCGGCGCGCGCAACGAAGCCGAGGCCGAAGGCGCCGGCGGCGGCGCGGTGAAGGGCGGTTTCGCGCTGTGCCACTACGCGCCCGATCCGAAGATCGAGGAAGAGCTGAAGGCGAAGTTCGCGGTGACCTGCCGCTGCATTCCGCTGGCGGGCGCGGACGAGCCGGGGACATGCATCTTCAGCGGCAAGCCGAGCGCGAGGCGGGCCGTGTTTGCGAAGGCGTACTAGATTTGAGCGGTCGCGACTTTCATCGATGCCCCTGAACGGGCCATCGATTTCTTCGCGACCTTTGGTGCTTGCACGCGCGGGGTGATCGGGGCCATCGATTTCTTCGCGACCTTTGGTGCTTGCACGCGCGGGGAAATGCGCGCACTCGACGCCGCTGCGCGGCTCGGAGGGTTCGTGTGTCGACCACATACGACGCCGCCGCGCCCCGCGCGGCGGGTGCCCAGTCCGAAGGCACTGGGTCGCAAGATCCAACGATCTCGGCTCGATGCGTCGGGCGAAGCCCGACGATCCTCTGGGTCGAATCGATCAAGGACCGCGCGCTCCGCGCGCGCGCCCTCGCGAGATCGGAGAACGGGGCGACCCAGTGGCTTCGCACTGGGCACCCGCCGGCTGAGGGCCGGCGGCGATTGGCGTGGTCATCACGCCCACCCTCCAGACTCGACTCGACACCGACCAGCGCCCGGCGGCGATTGGCGTGGTCATCACGCCCACCCTCCGCGCTCGACTCGACACCGACCATCGGCCGGCGGTTCAGGTTCATGCGCGACCACTGCGGGGCATGCCCGACGGTCAACGACCGCGTCGTTTGAAACGCTCGCAGGATTCACCCTGCAGCGCACATCGCATCAGTCGACGGCCGCAGGCTCGACATTCGGAGCGCTCGCGATCGGCGTCGCGCTCGGAATGCGCCAGCGGTATGCGCTCGCGACGCGGTACGGCTGGAACGGGCCGCCCGAGAAGCGCACGGTCATCATCTGATACACGCCGCGCTCGGGGTAGACCACATCGACCTCGGCGGTTCCGCCCGACACGCGAAGCTGCTGCACGCTGAAGGCGTTCGTGTCGCCCTGCTGCATGGGGCGCGCGCCTTCAGGAAGAAGCCGCTCCACCCAGTTCCATGTCTTCTCATCGAGGCCCGCGGGGAGATTGAAGACGATCGGGCCCGTATTGCCCGCCGTACGCGCGGCTTCGCGGATCGCTCCTGCCATCACCTCGGGCCCTGGCGAGACATTCGGCGTCTGCTTCGTCGTGCCCGCGGTGGGCGGGTATGTCGAGACGGCGGTGCAAGCGGCGGGAAGCGCGACGAGAACGGCAGCGGCGAGCGAGCGGAGAAGCATCATGCCGCCATGCTAGCAATCCGCGCGTCAGGCGATGCGCAGTTCGGGCGGAAGCGGGCGCGCACGGCCGTCGCGGTCGAGGCAGGCGAGCGTGGTCGCGCCTTCGGCGAGAACTTCGCCCGCGCGCTCGACGCGATAGGTGTGCTCGATCTTCACAGGGCCCGACACGCGCAGCTCGGTGACGATGGTGAGCAGGTCGTCATAGCGCGCGGGCCTGCGGTAGCGGAGCTCGAGCCGCACGACCGCGAGGAAGATGCCCGCCTCCTCGAACGCGCGGTAGGTGTCGCCCGCGGCGCGCAGCATCTCGGTGCGGCCCATCTCGAGCCAGACGGGGTACGCCGCGTGGTGGGCGACGCCCATCGGGTCGCACTCGGGGTAGCGCACGCGCACCTCGAAGGCGTGCGTGGCGATCGGTGGTGCTGCAAGTGTCTTGGCGGAGCGGCGTTGCGGTTCCATGAGGGCCTCGGCGGCGGAGCGGGAAGCCTACTTCCCGATGCAGAAGCGTGAGAAGACGAGGCCGAGGATGTCGTCGGGGTGGACGGGGCCGGCGATCTCGCCGAGCGCGTCGAGCGCGGCGCGAAGAAGGCTCGCGACCAGCTCCGCATCGGCGAGCCGCGGCTGCCGCGCAAGCCCGATCACCCCGGCAAGCGCCTCTTCGGCCCGCGCGAGCGCCTCGTCATGGCGCGGGAGGACCGCCGCAAGCTGCGCGCGGCGCAGGGCGCGGTCGCCGCGGATCGGCGCCGCGATTGCCGCCTTCACCGCCGCAAGGCCCTGGCCTGCCGCCGCGCTCGTGGCGACCGCATCGCCCGGCACTTCGCCGCCGAGGTCGACCATGGTGGCCACCTCGACGAGCGCCCCGCGAACGCCCGTGGGCAGTTCACCCCGCACCAAGCCCGCGGGCGTGCAACGCACCACGACATCGGCCGACGCCAGCGTTTCGGCCGCGCGCCGCTGCATGGCACGCGAGATCTCGTCGGCGCCCGCGGACTCGAGCCCCGCGATGTCGGCAAGATCGACCTCGAGCGCGGGCGCGACCGCGACGCGCGCCACGATCGCATCGCGCGTCGTGCCCGCCGCAGGCGCCTCGACGCTGCGCCGCACGCCGAGGAGCGC